>JBGSVU010000204.1:0-12651 GCA_041752775.1 Pirellulaceae bacterium
CACAGACAACAGAGCGGAACTGGTTGAAAAGGCCCGCATGCGTCTGGCCGCAGGGGAATACCTGTTGCCCGAAGCAGCCCGACGAACGGCAGACTCAATTCTGGGTTTGCCTCTCGCCGACCAAAACCAGTCGCCCAAACAAAACGGCTGACCGCAACATTTTTTGAGCAGTCCGAAAAGGATATCGGGCTGAATGCCGCAAGGACGCAACATTTCCATTCGTAAACCGCAACGGTTTGGGAGAATTTATCATGTTGGGACTTGCTAACAATGTGGGCGCCCTGAACGCAACACACAACCTCAGCCGCTCATCGACTGCCCTGAACAAGTCGATCGAGCGTCTGTCTTCGGGTTACAAAGTGAACCGTGGAGCCGACGGCCCCGCAGCACTGGTGATCTCCGAAAAACAGCGGGCACAGATCGCCGGTCTGCGACAGGCCATCGACAACACCGAGAAAGGTGTTTCGGTGGTGCAGACTGCCGAAGGTGCCCTGAACGAAATCAACAGCCTGCTGATCAAGATCCGTGGACTGGCTCTCGATTCCGCCAACTCCGGTGTGAACGACGAAGACGCCCTGGCCGCCAACCAGGCCGAAATTGACAACGCCCTCGAAACCATCAACCGCATCTCGACCAATACACAGTTCGGTGAAAAGAACCTGCTCGACGGTTCCGCAGGATTCAAAGGCACCAGCACTGACGGCGACGTCACTGTTCTGGGTGTCACCGCAAAATCGTCGACTCAGGGCGGCAGCTACGCTGTCAACGTGACCACGGTTGCCGAACGGGCAAGGACCACGGGCACTGCCCGAACCGGTGTGACCGCAGCGTCCGAAACCCTGACCGTCAATGGTGTGACGATCACACTGGATGCTGGTCTGGACCAGGCGGCCACGCAGGCCCGGATTAACGAATTCACCAGCCAGACAGGTGTCGTCGCCGAAAACGATCCGACCACGGCCACGGCCACACGTCTGCGGACCACCGAATTCGGATCGAGCGCGACCATCAGCGTTGTGTCCGACACCGCCGCTGCCGGCACCAGCTCGGGCTTCGGTACCACCCTGATTACCGACAGCGGTGTTGACGCTGCAGGCACCATCGGCGGCGTTGCTGCTGTGGGAACCGGCAACGTGCTGACAGCCAATTCGGGCAACGTCGCCGGGATTTCGATCTCGCTGGCTGCAGCAACGGATGCTGCCAACACCGTGACCGGTGCCCAGGGTTACGTCAACCTCGAAGACAACCGCCTCGTATTCCAGGTCGGAGCCAACCAGAACCAGACGGTCAAGGTGGCTGTGGACGCAGTGGGATCGGGTGCGCTGGGTGTAGGCGTGACCGGCAACCAGTTCAACAACCTGAACGAGATCGATGTGACCAGCTCGACAGGCGCCCAGGATGCCCTCGGCATCATCGACGCGTCGATCGACCAGATCACCAACCTTCGCGGATCGTTGGGTGCGTTCCAGCAAAACACCCTGGAGTCGACCGCCAACAACATGCGGACGACTCTGGAAAACACCGTGGCAGCCGAATCGGTGATTCGCGACACGGACTTCGCCGAAGAAATCAGCAACTTCACCAACAAGCAGATTCTGGTTCAGGCCGGAACGTCGGTGTTGTCCAACGCGAACCAGGCTTCGCAGCTGATTCTGTCGCTGCTGCGATAGTTGGAACGACTCGTGGAAAACCCGAAGGCGCGGCGGTCACCGTCCGCCTTCGGGCCACGAGAATTTCTGATGTTCTGGGGAAGGCACTTGCTTCCCCATTTTTTTTCCACCCCGGTTTCCCACGCTCATGGCTTTTTCCATCGACGGACTCGTGTCCGGGTTCAACACGGCCTCCATCATCGACGGCCTCGTCGCGATCCAGCAGCGACAGGTCTCGCTGCTGACAGAACGGAAAGTCGCGGTTGCCCAGAAACAGACGGCCTTTCGCGGGATCGAAGCCCGCCTGGCAACCCTCCGCGCCTCCATGAGCCGGCTGAACCGGTCGGTCGGTCCTGTTTTCGATTCGCGTTCCGCCACCAGCAGCGATGAATCCCTGATCGATGTCGCTGCCAGCAGCGGCGCCCAGCCAGGCGCCTTTTCCATTCGCGTCAACAGCCTCGCCGCCGCCCACCAGACCGGCAGTCAGGGTTTTGCTTCCCCCACTGCATCCGTGACGACAGGCACGTTCGAGATCCGCACCGGCAACCGCCAGGCCGAAACGTTTACGGTCGACGGAACCAATAACACGCTGGAATCGGTTGCCAGCGCCATCAATGCCCAGTCTTCGCAGGTTTCTGCGTCGATCATTCGCGATTCCTCCAGTGGAGAATACCGGTTGTTACTGGCCTCGAAATTCACCGGCAGCGACAATGCCATTACCGTTACGAACAACCTGGCCGCCGACAACAACGGCGCGATACAGCCCGATTTCACCAACATCCAGGTCCAGGCAGCCAGCAATGCGTCGATCTCCATCGGCAGCGGGCCCGGAGCCATCACGTCCGAGTACCAGACCAACCGGGTCGAAGATCTCGTCGAAGGTGTCACACTGAATCTGCTGGACGCGGATCCCGGCAAAACAGTCAACATCAGCGTGCAAAAAGACGACAGCGCCGTGGTCGAAGCCGTCAGCGCCTTTGTCGATGATTACAACAGCATCATCGAATACCTCAACAACCAGACTTCTTTCACGTCCGAAACGGGCGCCGCCGGACAACTGTTGGGCAATCGCTCGGTGGCTGCCATTCGCAACACGCTGGAGGACATCATCACCTCGTCCGTTCCCGGCGCCACCGGCAACCTCCGCCGCCTCTCCCAGGTCGGCATCAGCATCGGCGACAAAGGCCAGCTGAACTTTGACGAATCAAAACTGAACAAAATCCTTTCCGGTGACGAACCGGGAATCGATCCCGCCGAAGTCAGGAAACTTTTTGGGCTGAATGCCAACAGTTCCAGCTCCGGAATCCAGTACGTCCTCGGCACGTCGCGCACCGGAACGCCTGCGTCACCGATCGAAGTCGACATTACCCAGGCGGCGACCCAGGCCAGCGTTTCCAGCAGCACTGCCCTGGCCAGTTCCATCGTCATCGATGACCAGAACCGGGAGTTTTCCTTCACGCTGGACGGTCGCGAATCGGGCACGCTGCTGCTGTCCGAAGGGACTTACACCCAGGAAGAACTGGCCACTCACATCCAGTCCGTGGTCAACAACGCCACGTCGCTGGCAGGTCGCCAGGTGAAGGTCACCGTCAACGGCGGCAACCTTCAAATCACCAGCGAAGCCTATGGCAAGAACAGCACACTCGGCAGTTTTTCCGGTACCGCACTGGGTGACCTCGGCCTGACTGGCAGCGAGACCAGCACCGGTCTGGACGTCGCCGGCCAGTTCATCATTGACGGGAAAATTGAAACAGCCAAAGGCAACGGGCGGCTGCTGATCGGCGACCTCGACAACGAGTTTACCGCCGACCTGCAGGTCCGCGTGACACTCGGAGACAGCCAGGTCCACAGCGGTGTCGAAGGGACTCTCGAACTGTCGCGCGGAATCACCTCCCGGCTGGACAAATCCATCGGCGACCTGCTGGATATCGAAAAAGGACTGCTTTCCACCGTCAACAAACAGTTCGAACAGCAGATCGGGACCTTCGACACTTCGATCAAACGGATCGAAGCCGTAACCGCGGCGAAACGGGAATATCTGACACTGCAATTTGCCAACCTCGAACGGGTCCTCGGTGAACTGCAAACCACCAGTTCCATCCTGGCCGGCCAGCTGGGTTCGATCAACCAGTAGAAACGCCCCTGATTTGGCCAGTCCAGAAGCGTTTTGAAATCCGTCCAGTTTTCTTTCAACCCGGCACGAGCACAAATGACTTTCCAGAAAAAGTATACCGCGACCAGTTTGATCTCCGGGCTGACACGCATCGAAATGCTGATCGCGCTCTACGACCGCGCCATCCAGCACTGCCAGTCATTCGAGCGCGATATCGAAACGGGCAACAACTCGGGCGCGACATTCCATGAATTCAAGGCCCAAAAACTGATCTGCGGCATACACGCCGGGATCGACCAGAACGGCACCGAACTGGTCGACAACCTCAACCGGATTCTGGAGTATTGCAGTACCAAAGTAGCCGAGCGTCAACCCGCAACCGCCGTGCATTCGCTGACGATTCTTCGCGACGCCTGGGAACAGATTCGCGAAGAATCCAACCAGCTGGAAGCTGCGGGCAGCATTCCGCCGATCGCGATCATGGGCACCAGCATGGAAGTCACCGTCTGAACCGCCGAATCGCTGGCTGGCACCCTTTTAGGGTGCTTTCAGGTGCACGATTAGCTTTCCGTGGGTATCGCTGCGCTCAACCCACGGCTAATGGCTTCAAACCCCTGTCGGGGTAATTTCCTGCTACCGCCACTTGTGGGGTACTGCAGACGGATCGATGGCTGGCACCCTTTCAGAGACGGATCGATGGGTGGCACCCTTTCAGAGACGGATCGATGGCTGGCACCCTTTCAGGGTGCTTTCAGGGTCCACGATTAGCTTTCCCTGGGTATCGCTGCGCTCAACCCACGGCTAATGGCTTCAAACCCCTGTCGGGGTAATTTCCTGCTACCGCCACTTGTGTGGTACGACAAGAGGTGAAGCCTTTCACTGCAACAGGTGGAACCGGAGCAGCTTTTTTCATTCAACGGTTAATATTCTCCCGCACCGTTGCCAGACAGTCGCCAGCCTGGATACGGACCTGTTCCAGCGTGTCGCGGTCGCGGATGGTCACCGTGCCGTCGGTCAAAGATTGCCCGTCGACGGTGATGCAGTAGGGCGTACCGATTTCGTCCTGGCGGCGGTAGCGTCGGCCAATGGCGCCTTTCTCGTCGTAGAAGACGTTGAATTCCTTTTTCAGGGCCAGGTATATCTCGCGGGCCATCTCCGGCATGCCGTCTTTTTTGACCAGCGGAAACACGGAGGCTTTGACCGGGGCCAGCCGCGGATGCAGTCTCAGGCCAATGCGGGTCTGCATCGTGCCATTTTCGTCCGGGACCTGGTCTTCAAAGTAGGCTTCGCAGAGGAATGCCAGTGTTGCCCGGTCAGCCCCGGCCGAAGGTTCGATCACGTGGGGGATGTATTTTTCGTTCGTCAGATCGTCGCGGTAGGAAAGATCCTTGCCACTGCCACGCCATTTGGGTTTTCCGTCGGCACCGAGCTGGACTTCGAGGGGTCGTGATTTTTCGTCCAGTTTGCCTGCCATGTGGCTGCGCAGATCAAAATCACCGCGATGAGCCACCCCTTCCAGTTCGCCAAATTCGCCCGCGGCAAGAAACGGGAAAGCATATTCAATGTCGGCTGTGCCGGTCGAATAGTGCGAGAGTTCTTCGGGATGGTGTTCGCGCAACCGCAGTCTGTCGTCGGAAATCCCGAGGTCGCGGTACCACTGCAACCGCCGGTCGCGCCAGTAGCGATACCACTGGGCGGATTCATTCGGGTGACAAAAAAACTCGCACTCCATCTGTTCGAATTCACGCGAGCGGAAAGTGAAATTGCGGGGAGTAATTTCATTGCGGAAGCTCTTGCCGATCTGGGCGATCCCCAGCGGCAGGCGGTAACGCGTACTGTCAATCACGTTCTTGAAATTCACGAAAATGCCCTGGGCCGTTTCCGGACGCAGGAAAGCCGATTCGTCTTCGCCACCGAGCGCCCCAACCGTCGTCTTGAACATCAGGTTGAACTCCCGCGGCTCCGTCAGGGTGGCCGGAGACTTCGCGTCCGGTGCCAGAACTTCTTCGAATGACTCCATCGCGGAGAGGCAGACCGGATCGCTTTCCCAGACCAGTTCGTCGATGTTTTTGGCGCGCAGGTTGAAGTACTTCATCGCCTGGCGTTCCATCTGCGCCTGGGCCTCGTCGCCCGCCTGGGCCGTAACGAAGATCCGTTTGCCCTTCGCAGCGCCCCACCGGCCGACAACCTGGTCCAGCCGATAGCGTTTTTTGGACTCGCGACAGTCCGTCATGAAGTCATGAAACAGGTCGTAATGTCCCGAGCATTTCCAGACCTGGGGATGCTGGATGATGGTCGTATCAATTCCGGTCATGTTGAATGGCGAGGGAGCACCCGGCAGCGTATTTATGTCATCGTGCCGAAGAACCATCTCCTGCCACCAGGTTTCCTTGACATTCCGTTTCAGTTCGACCCCCAGCGGCCCGTAATCCCAGAATCCGTTCAAACCGCCGTAGATTTCGCTGGCCTGAAACAGAAACCCGTTTTCCTTGCACAGGGAGACAATTTTTTTCATGTCCATAAGTCAGCAACATTCTCCAAAAATTACAGCCTGCCTGGTCCCACAGCCCGACGCAGTCGCAGTTTATCGGCAAAGACGGTGTTCGGTCTACCTGACCGGGCGCCTGCCGCTGCCGAACCGAATGCCGGGCCACACCGCCGACAGGCCGCCTTCAGCGGTGTTACCCCTTCAGGGGCACAGAATCGTAAAGGCGATCCTCGCCAGCAAATTCACCGTCCAGAATTTCATCCGCCAGCGATTTCAGATGCGACGAAACGGGGCGCGCGGAACATTGACCATCGCTGATCGCACACTGCACGATTCGCCGCCGCAGGGTTTCCAGACGGGGATCGGCCAGCGGTTTCAGCGTCGCCTGATTCCATTGCGCAACAGACAGGCTGCCATCGGCAATTCGTTCGAGGAACAGCCGAAATTCTGCCTCGATCACGCTTTTTTCTTTTTGGCAGGCGCCTTGGCTTTGGCACCATCATACTTTTCGCCGAATTTCTTGCGGAATTTCTCGACCCGACCCAGCGAATCGACAAACGTCTGGCGCCCGGTATAGAAAGGGTGCGAAGCACTGGAGATATCGACGTAATAGACGGGATACTCCTGGCCGTCCTCCCAGGTCAATTTTTCAGTCGTCCGGATCGTCGACCGCGTGAGGATGGCAAAGTCAGCCGTTTTGTCCTTGAAAATGACTTCGCGGTAGTCGGGATGGATGTCGGATTTCATCGAGTCGGGCACTCTAAACAGTTACGCGGAACCGGAAAACCCGCCAGAAAATTTGGCGAGCCGAACGGACCATAATACAATCCAGCCGGCCAGACTCCAAGACGGTCTGGGCCCTTTTTTCCAACAAAAACCCGTCGCGGAGCGGGTTTTACTGCGTGGTCGTCACATCGGAGCAACATTTCCGGGTTTGTAAATCACCTGGTCCAGCTGAAATCCCAGCCGCGTATAGAGTCGAACGGCGTCGGGATTGCGGGCCGTAACCTCCAGCGTACCCCAGCGCAAACCGGCCGAACGAAATCCCGTCAGCGCCGCCGCAATCAGACAACTGCCCAGCCCTCTGCCGCGGTGCTTCGGCACGACGCCGATATTCTGGATCGCTCCCGTATCCACGTCCGACCTGATCCCCTGAATGGTCCCGCAGGGCACCTGTCGCCGCGCTGCCTGATCGTCGCAAATCAGCAACCAGCAAGTCTCGGGCAGAAAACCGTCCCGCGTTGTGATGTCGCGCATCAGGCGCAAACACCCATTCTCGCTGCCCAGGCTGGGGAATACGGCGGTGTCGGCGCCATTCTCAAAACTCAGAAATTTCACCCGCGCGTGGGCTTCCAGCCAGCGTTCGCGCCAACCCACGAAGGAATACCCGGCGGGCAATGGAGCCTCTGGAAGCGTCTGCCGCATCAGGTCAAACTTCATTCGAAAGCGTCTGAACCAAACCGGCATGATGCGACAATTCCACTTAACGCAGACAGGGACACGATGGGCCACTGGAAAAACCATCCAGCAATCCCGCCCATTATGCACATTTCCTTCCCGGAATGCCTGCGAGTCCCGTCCGGAAGGACGAACAGCAGCGTTGCCAGATGGCAAACCAGCTTTGGTGCCTCATCCCGGCCTGCCGGCCTCCCAGGGGTCGATCCCCGCCGCTGCCCGCTTTTCCCGAAGGGTTTCAGGAGTGTATTCCGGAATTCTCCGGAAGGCCCTGTCCTTCCGGCCGTTCAAAAACTGCAGGACTGGGTTTTTTCGACACGGGATCGGACATCCCTGCAAGGGACTGCTCCAGATCAGCGGTGATTTTCATCAAATTGATCACGACTTCGTGATGCGAAAAACGACCGTCGCGGGGAGCCTGAACGACGACCCGGGCAAACACGCGGCCCTCGACGACCATCGGAATCTCCACCCGCCACTGATTGGACAGACCGCCGGTAATTCCCTTGCGCTGCCAGTCCGCATGGAATCCTTCGTGTAACCAGGGTGCATTGATGTCCAGCATGATCTGGTTCAATTCGCTTTCACCGGCAAATTCTTTCAGCCGGCACCACATTTCTTCCTAGTCGTGCTGGCCCTGCAACCGGATCGAACTGTGAGTTGCCGTATCGGTGACGTCGCGGCTTCGCAGCGAAAAAAACGACCGGAGCATTTCGCGAATCCGGCGCGTCACCAGATTGAATTCGGTGACCGCAAAGACCTTGCCGAAGATCATGACCCCCAACACCATTGCCACCGAAGCCAGGGCGTACTCGACCTGGTTGGTAAAAACCGACAGCGCCGCACCCATCGCCGACATCGAACACAGCGCTGCGACCCAAACCAGACTGGCGCGCGGGCTCAGGCCGCTGCGGGCCATGACATGATGCAGATGCCCCCGGTCTTCGGCATAAATGCTGCGGCCGGTGAAGCGGCGGCGAATTACCGCGGCCGCCGTGTCGATCAGCGGAATCGCAAGCAGCGCAACCGGTGCAAATGCGGCATAGGCCACCGCCTGTTTGAACGCACAGCGAATCGAGATTGCAGCCACGACCAGCCCGATCAACATGCTGCCGGCGTCGCCCAGATAGGCCCGCGCGGGCGGGAAATTGAACCTCAGGAATCCCAACAGCGATCCCGCCAGCGCCAGCAGCAATACGGCATCGACATAATAACCCAGATAGAGCGACATCGCCGCAAGCGATAGCGCCGTGATAATCCCCACCGTCGAGGCAAATCCGTCGGCGCCGTCCAGCAAATTCACCGAATTGATCGCCAGCAGACACCACAGATAAACGATCAGGATCGAAAAGACGCCAAAGGGAATGACCAGCACCGAAATCCGGATCTGGTCAAACTGAAACCCCCCCACGATCAGAATCGTTACGGCCACGATCTGGCCAAACAGTTTCTGGCGCCCCCGCAGGTTAAACCGGTCGTCCGCAATTCCCACCAGCAAAATCGCCAGCGAGGCAATCAGCAGAGCCACCAGTTCGGTCTGGTCGCTGGAGCGCAAAGGCACGTCCATCATCGCGATCACCGCGGCGGAGACGATCGACGATGACAGAAACACCACAATCCCGCCCACCAGCGGAATTGGCTTGCGGTGCAGTTTGCGAGTGTCATCCGGTGTGTCCACCAGCCGTACCCTGACCGCCAGCCGTCCAGCCAGAGGCATGAGCAACAACGCCAGTGCGAGCGATGCCAGAAGTGCCAGAGTTGCAGGTAATATCATGTTTTCTTCGCAGAACAAATGTAGGCCGAATGATACGCCGGCGAACCGGAAAAGGTTCACATGGAATACTGCATTCAGTTACGTCCTTCCCGGAACTGGATGTCCAGCTGCCCGGAAATTTCCTTGTACAGGCTGTTGTAAGCCGGAATTTTGCGAGACGACTCCAGCAACCGCTCGGCATGAGCTTTGGCTTCCTGCAGGTCCCCCGCCTCCAGCAACAGCCGGGCCAGCCGATAACGGGTATTTTTGTCGTTCGGATCCGAATCCAGAGCCTGTTCGAGCGATTCCATGCCTGCCTCGTTCATGCCCAATTCCAGTTGCACGTTGGCCCGCAAAACCATCTGGTCGTGGTCCGAAAAAGTGGCGTCCGCCAGCAGTTCCAGCGCCCCTTTCAGCAGTTCGTCGCGCAGATCCGGTTCGTCCGGCAACAATTCCGTCGCAAACCTGAACAGCAGCGCCGGACTGTCGGGCAAAACCTCCCGCACGATCTGTCCATTGGTCAGGGGTTTGGCCATGCGCCCCGTGACGCCCCGGATCATCTGGATGACACGCGGGAAATTCGCCGGCTGCAGTCCGAGTACCCGCTGAAACCGTTCGGCCGCCGCGGAACGATACCCACATGCCAGTAGCGCCTGGCCGGCGCGCAGATGAACGAAAGCGCTGCCCGGTGCCATTCTGGCCGTTTGTTCCAGCATTTCCTCCCCCGCCTGGTCCTGTCCCAGAATCAGCATCACGTTGGCCAGTTTTGTCTGCAATTCCGGATCCAGCGGCCGGTCCTGCAACGCATTCATCCAGTATCTGGCGACGACCGGCAACTGGTTGCGAATAAAATCATGAGCCAGAAATTCCCGGGCAAAACTGGCGCCCGTCTGCGATTCCAGAAAACGGGCGTGCTCCAGAATCCGTTCCGGCTCGGACAGCTACCAAAGTCCGGCTTCGACTTTTTCCCGGTTTGCTGCACCCAGCGATTTCACGGGAGTCTGATCCAGCAACGTCGCATAATACTGCAGCCGCGTCATCCGCATCCACAATTCACCCATGTAACGGGCTTCACTCGCCCGGGAGATTCCAAGGTTCCGTTTCAGCCGCCCCATTTCGTCAATGTGCTGCTTTGTGGCTTCAAGGTCCAGTTCACCCGGCGGCAACTGGCCAACCCGGGCAATGGTCTGGCTGTCCCATTTCCAGTACCGGTGCCACGCAACGGCCGACAGGACCACACCTGCGAACAGCAACAGTGCAACAACCTTGCCAGCCCAGGCCGGAATTTCCAGACGCAACAGATTTTTTTTCTTCAGCCGCCCCGCCAGCGAATGCGACTGAAACGCGATGGCACCCGTCATTACCGAAAGAACCAGCGCGTTCGCCGGAATGTACCAGCCGAAATCAAACATCGAGGCCAACACCTGGCTGCTGACCAGAAAGACGCCGAACGTCCCGGTCGCCACCGTCAGCCCCGACGATCCGCGATACAACAGAAACGTCGCGTAGTAAAACGCCAGTCCAACGGCCAGCAGCAGCAACACCTCGGCCACAACGCCGCCATCGAGCAGCGCCTGCACAAACTGGTTCTCGGCGTACTCATACAGTCCGGTTTCGTTCACCTCGCTGTACATGCGGTGCAGCGCCGGATAAATCCCCAGCCCGCCGCCGATCCATCCCAGAGAGAGAAACGACGGCACCGTTACCGACCAGCTTTTCAGACGGCCTTCTTCTGCCGTCAAATCATTCAACCCGCCACCGCGCTCCCCAAACCGCGCCATCAGGTCGTCATAAAACCCGATCCACATCGTCAGACAGATCACCGCGCCAATCAGGGGAAATATCATCAGTGCCCCGATCTGGGGCCGTCGGGCCATGCCGTAATACAGCATCGTTGCCATGGCACCGCCCAACAAGGCAATCACCCCTCCGCGCGACAGACTGGACATCACCGCCGCGGCAATCAGCACCGCCGCCAGCAGCGTCGCCAGCTTCGTCGCCGTCAGTTCTGAAAGCATGACCTGCAGCCACGTCCCGAACTGTCTCCAGACCGGAATCTCGCGGCTGATCAGCAACTCCGGGCCGCGCGACGAGTTGCTGATCCAGAGATAATTGATCAACCCTACGGTGGCAGCCAGCGTCAGCAGCAGAAACCCCGCCCCGTTGTTGCGATTCACAAACGAAGCAAACGGCTGCCCCTGAAAAACCGATTCAATCTGCCAGAATATTTTTCCGTTGGCCGTGAACTTGTAGATGATTCCGAAAAACGCCAGTGCCGTGCCATTGACGCAGCACGTGCCCCACAACAACAACAGCTCACGTTGCCGGCGAAACAGGCCATGCGTTGAGGCCAGTCCGGCCAGGCAGAGGATCAGCAGCAACACCTGATTCCAGGTCGATTCCCGGTCCAGACTGATCGTCGTCGCCGCCGGATAACCAACAATCCCAGGTGCCGACCACTCCCGGAATATTTCCCCCTGACGCCCGGTCACCCATCCGGCCACCCCCTCAGACAGCGGCGTCAACTGCAACAGCCCCAGCAGGATCCCGCCAAACAGCAGAAAACCAATCCAGGGCATTGCGGACAGACGGCCCGTGTTGAGCGTCAGAACCAGCCACCAGCTGCCCGTCGCCACCGCGATCAGCACCGCCAGAATGAAACGGCCTTCGTAATAAACCGAACCCATCATCCACGGGGCGATCACCACCGCCAGCAGGATCGCGATCCGGCCAGGCCATCCCAGCCACTCAAAGTCATTGCGGGATTCGGCATCACTCCCGGGACGGTCATTGTCGCGCGAGGACCGTTTGGTCTCGACAATCTCTTTCAATGTCATCGGGCGCGGAGTGGAATCAGCCATTTTCAGCCGTCTGCTGTAGTTCTGGTTCGTCGTGCAACGTCAACTCACCCACGCGAGGTTTCTCGTCCGCCCCGGTCACTTTCCAGGCCAGCCAACAATGCGAATCAGTCAACAACAAAAGGCCCGATGCCGCGGGACACTGGAAAATCCTTTTCCGCCGGCGATCTCCTGTCAGCCCCTGATTGTATTTTACGGCTCCGATTCTGGCCAGATCGCCAGCAATGACAGCGACATCCGGCACACTGAAATTTCTGCTGCCCTGGTCCTCGTATTCCGTCACAGGTCAATTTTCGGGTAGTGGACGAGGCTACGAGTCCTTTTCATTGCAACTT
>JBGSVU010000205.1:0-2355 GCA_041752775.1 Pirellulaceae bacterium
TATTTTCGGATTTTCATCAGATTGGCGAAAGGGGGATGGGGCGTACTGGCCGGATTTATTTCCCCGCAGAAGTCAAAATATGCGGGGACGAATCCCCCAAGCGATTCAAAAAGCCCCGTTTCGGAATCTTGGGGCGGTCGGCGCTTGACAAGCCGGGGTTTGGTCAATCTGGTGAATCAGGGGGCTGGAGTTGACGTCCATTCCTGAAATTCCCGCGATCTTTCCCCTTGCCCGCCTCACTGCCGTGGAAGCCCGGTGGCGTGTCGGCTAAAAACTGTCTTTCACATCCCCACGATTTGCTTGCCAGGAACCAGAATGAACGAAAGGCTTGCCGAAATCATTGCCATCGGCGACGAAATGACCAGTGGGCAGCGGCTGGACACCAATTCGCAGTGGTTGTCGCAGCGGCTGGCCGGATTGGGCATTGAGACCGCTTGGCATTCGACGGTGCGCGACGATCTTGGGCAGCAAACGGAGGTGTTCCGGATTGCTGCCAGTCGGGCGAGTATCGTGATCGCAACGGGAGGATTGGGGCCAACGGCTGATGATTTGACGCGTCAGGCGTTGTCCCAACTCAGTTGCCAGCCGCTGGTTCGCGATCCGGCTGTTCTGGCGCACATCGAACGGCTGTTTGCCTGTTACGGGCGCCAGATGCCTGAGACGAATGTGGTGCAGGCTGATTTTCCGGCAGGATCGGCGGTGATTCCGAACGCGGAGGGGACAGCCCCTGGAATTGACATGACGCTTGAGGGGCCGCGAGGTCCGTGCCGTTTTTTTTGTTTGCCCGGCGTGCCAGCCGAGATGTTCCAGATGTGGGACGAATACGTGGCTGCCGCCATCCTCGCCATGGAGGATCTGCCCCGCTGTATCGAGCAACGCGTGATCAACTGCTTCGGCGCGGGTGAAAGCCAGATCGAAGGCATGTTGCCGGACATGATTGTCCGTGGCCGCCAGCCCCGCATTGGGATCACGGCCAGCCGGGCCACGATTTCGCTGCGGATCTCCGCGATTGCAGAAACCCGGGAACTCTGTCAGCAGATGATCCAGCGTGATGAGTCCACGATCGCCGAGCGACTTGGCTCGCTGGTTTTCGGCAGTGGCGAAGAGACTCTTGAAGAAGTTGTGATCTCCCGGCTTCGGCAGCGTGGGCAGACCTTTTCAGTGGTGGATTTTGGTCTGAACGGAACCGTGTCGCAGCTGCTGGCAAAAGCCGATCCCGAAGGCCGGATTTTTCGGGGCGGGGTGTTTGCAAGACTGGACGCTGACGAACGAGCATCATTTCAGCGGATGAACCCGGGAATGGCAGGCGGAAGTTGCCTCGCGACCGGATTGCTGAACGCGGCCATGCAGTGCCGCTCCGAGTTTTCTGGCGATTTCGGACTGGCAATTTCCCCGATCGCCGCCGACGATACGGGCACACTGACATTTTCAGCCGCACTGGCTGGTCCGGACTGCAGATTCCAGCAGGCATTCCTGCATGTGGGACATTCCGGATTGCGGCTGGAACGCAGCGTCAAACAGGTTCTCAACGCAGTGCGACTGTGGCTGGATTCGGCCGATGACCCGAACGCGGGCAACGTTGCAGAAGGTTCCTCGGCCACTTGAAACGGATTGTAGCTTACCCGTTCGTTATGGGCTGCATGACCGTCGGTGCGGGAAAATGACCTCCTGATACTGAACCCGATTTGCGTGAAGGGAGCAGTTGCATTGCAGACGCGGCCCGGAAAACTCCGTTATAATGATTGTTTTTTGGATGCCCTGCCTTTTTAAGGTGTTTGTTGATGTGTCCAGATTGCCTTGACCTCATCCGGGAGATTCGAGTGGTTTTCCGTGACGTGTCCGCGCCCTGGAATCGGGCTGTATCAACGGCGTTTTGGAATCGGGGTGTGATGGCGGTGGTTCTGGCCATTGCGATGGTCACCGATTCAGCCCATGTGTACGGGCAAGGTGATCAGGCCCGTTCGGAGTTGGCTCCAGAGGCTGTGATTGAGGCTGCGAGAAATGCGTGGCAAGAATTCCGAAGCAGGGTTTCAACAGACTCTGCAGTGTACGTCGAAAGTCATATGGTCAGTCCACAATTGGCGGACTCTGGCGGGACCGGATCTTCCAAAACCAGAACCTGGCGTTTTGCAGATCAAAACACCCGCATCAACAAAGTAACTGCGGTCGGTGAATCTGGTGGTGAAAACGCCTTTGGTGCAAACGAACCCGAGACAGTTATCACGGCATGGAATGGAAGTTACGCTTTCTATCTTCAGCAGTTTGAGTCCGGCGCCCAGGAACTGGGCTGGCTGGAAGAAATGGCCGATATCGGGGAGTGGAATCCAGTTAACGTTCCGGGAAACCGTGTCGGCC
>JBGSVU010000206.1:0-11693 GCA_041752775.1 Pirellulaceae bacterium
GGCCGGGTGTTTTTACCTCTGATTTCTGATGCGCAGCTGCGGTTTTGGCCTATCATGACCGGTGTCATGATCTTGCTGAACATTGTCGCCTGGCCGATTCAGATGTCGCTGCCCGAAACCACGGCCAGCATCCATTTCGACCAGCCTGACGAGGTCGATATCCAGGAACTGCTCCGGCAAATGCGGGACCGGGGGATCGATGCCCCCGAACAGCTGGAGTTCGACGATGTTCAGCGGGTTCCGGGCTGGTATCCGTTTGCCCTGTCCCATGGCAACGGACTGAATCCCCTGCAGTGGCTGACCAGCATGTACATGCATGGTGACGTCCTGCATCTGGTCGGGAACATGATTTTTCTGTGGGTCTTTGGGCTGGTCGTCGAAGGCCGGATTGGCGCGTTCTGGTTTGCCGCGGTCTACCTCGGATGTGGTGTGCTGCAGAATGCCCTGGGTCAGATGATGTTCCTGTTCAGCCCTGCGCCGCCGTCCCTCGGCGCCAGCGGAGTGATTTATTCCCTGATGATGATCGCTGCGCTGTGGGCGCCGGGTGACAACATCCAGTCAATCATTATTGCCTTTTACCGGGTCTGGTTCGTTCCGGTTCCAGTCCTGATTCTGGCCGCGTTTTACTTTCTCGCCGACCTTGGCTCGTCGATCTTTGGCGGTTTTGAACTCAGCACACCTCTGCTGCATGTGACCGGCGGCGTGGTCGGACTGGCGGTCGGCGCTGCGGCTCTGGCGATGAACCTCGTGGATTGCGATGACCTCGACGTCTGGTCGCGAATCCACGACGTGTCCGGCAAACAACCACGCAAAAAACGTCCGCGACGCAAAACCCAGGAAGAACTGAAACAGGAAGAAAATCAAAAAGGAGAAACCGCGGCCCGTTTGGAGATTTTTTACCGGTCGCTGACGGAACACCTGGCGGACGGCAACCCGACCCAGGCGATTGCGGTGATGAAACAGATTCGCCGGAACGACCCCGACGCAGAATGGACCGAGGGGCACCTGTTAAAACTGATCGCACTTCTGAAACAGCAGCAACGCTGGGATGAGCTGCTTCATTACAGTGACATTTTCCTGGAAAATTTTACCTCACGCCGTACCAGCCTTCTGCTGATTCAGGCTCATACGCAACTCGAAAAGAAACATCGCCCCCGCAAAACGCTGGAAATACTCGGAAAAATCGACCAGTCCCAGCTTGACGCCAAACAGCGGCAGTCCTTCGTCCACCTCGTCCAGACCGCCCAGGCCAAAGTCCGGGCGGGTGACCTCGATTTTTCGGACTGAATCCCGGTGCTTTCGCCATTCCGCCGTCCGCCCCAAAACCAGCAGCCGGGATCTGTTATGATGCAGCATCCCATTTTTTCATCTGGCTGCTTTTCCGGGTACTGACAATGAATAATCGACTGGCTGTATTCGTGGTTGCTGCGCTGGCAATCTGTTTCGGCGAACACCCCGCATCGGCCCAACAGGACTGGCCTCAATGGATGGGACCGGGCCGCGACAACATCTGGACCGAAAGCGGCATCATTGAAAAATTCCCCGATGGTGGCCCCAAAGTACTGTGGCGGACTCCCGTGGCCGGAGGCTATTCAGGACCTGCCGTCGCGGGTGGCCGCGTCTATGTGACAGACTACCTGACCAGCGACAACGTCAAAGTCGACAACTTTCAGAGAGGCGAATTCAGCGGGATGGAACGGGTCTGGTGCCTGGATGAAGCGACTGGGAAAGAACTCTGGAAAAAAGAATATCCCGTCAAATACTCCATTTCCTATCCGGCCGGTCCCCGCTGCACGCCTCTCGTTCATGAAGGCATGGTCTACACGCTGGGTGCCGAAGGTCATCTTTACTGTTTCGATGCGGAAAATGGAAACGTCGTCTGGTCCAAAGAACTGAAAGACGTTTATTCCACGAAAGCCGCACTGTGGGGCTATGCGGCCCATCCCCTGATTGATGGCGACAAACTGATCACACTCGCCGGCGGAGAGGGCTCGCATGTCGTCGCATTGAACAGAAAAGATGGCAGCGAAATCTGGCGGTCTTCATCCGCCCAGGAACAGGGATATTCGCCGCCCCTGCTAATCGAGGCCGGTGGCGTCCGGCAATTGATCCTCGCCAGGCCCGATGCGGTTTCGTCAGTCAACCCGGATGATGGAACGGAATACTGGTCGGTGCCCTACGAAGCGACCAGTGGATCCATCATCATGACACCCGTCAGGATTGACAACTGGCTGTATGTGGCCGGATATTCCCGGAAAAGCCTGCTGCTGAAACTGGCCACAGACCAGCCCACTGCCGAAGAAGTCTGGCGGGACAGGGGACGCGACGCCATATCACCTGTCAACATCCAGCCTATCGCGGTGGAAGACATTATTTATGGCATGAATGAAGACGGAAACATGTGCGCCCTGAAGATTCCTTCCGGTGACAGATTGTGGAGTACGCCAGCCCCCGTCAGCGAGCGGCCAGCCGGCAGCGGCAGTGCCTTCATTGTTCGCCAGGAAGACCGGTTCTGGCTGTTCAACGAAAACGGAGAATTGCTGATCGCAAAAATGAATGCCGAAGGCTATCAGGAAATCGACCGGGCCAAGGTCATCGAGCCCAGCAATCTGGCGTTTGGTCGCGAAGTCGTCTGGAGCATGCCCGCCTGGGCCAACCGCCATGCCTACATTCGCAACGACAACGAAATCATCTGCGTGGACCTGGCGAAACAGCAATAGCCCGAGGCGTGAGCCAGCAGCTCCGCATCAGGAGAGTAGAACAATCGTCCCCGATTGTTAAATCATGTCCGCTTCAGCCATGTTGACGCCACCTATTGTCACCGCAGCACCTGCAACAGCATAGGTCGCAACCCGTTTGGCCAACTTTGGGGACTGGATTCCCTGACGCATCGAACTTGACATGTTGTGATTCCTTTGGAAATGAAACGAATTCACTCAACCCGACCCTGGCCGCTGCTGAGTCCGGAAATGCAGCACTTCGTGACAATCCCGATTTTGGGAGGAACAACCAGGCCATTGCGTAAAACTGGAAAAAACTGGCAAAAAATCCGGCCTCCCATTTCCATGAAAAACCAGGCATAGGCGATTCAAAAACCACCCGTTGAGGGGAAGCGGGAATTGTGTAGATTGGCGACGGCCGCAAGCGGCGAGATCGGAGTTCGGAGCTTGAGACTGGATCCATCCAACTCCCATGCCCCCAACATTCAAATCGATGCCTGCGTCCGCAACGACGCCGGGATCATCTGCATCTGGCGAAACCGCAACGGCAGGATCACAGGTTCGCGGGATGCCTTGCATTTTTCTCCCGGGCGAGAGGACGCTTGGCGTACCCGCATTGCGGAATTCGGCTGCCCCGGTAGCGTCCGTCAGTTCGCGCTTGAAAATCGTGTTGGCGCTGGCTATCCTTCTGGTTCCTGGTGTTTTTCCAGAAATTGGCCATGTGACCGGATGACTATGGAACCGAATGGGGAATCGTTGGTCTTCAGGCCCTCTGGCAAGGTGGCATGCGACTGGTGGGACAATATCGGTCGTGATGATGGAATCAGGCTGATAAAGGACTCGGTGAACCTCATTAATCGCGGCAGTCATTGCCCGGCTTCACTGAGGCGGGGCAAAGCCGGTTTTTATACTTGGCTGATGATGACGGTATGGGGCGAAAGCTGTTCGAAATTCGGCAGTCGCAGCCGAATCGATGTATTCGCGGAACTTCTTTCAATTGTTCCGGATGTGATTCGGTTGCACAGGCTGTCCCGACCCGTTGTTGCAGATCTGCCGGGTGGCAAAGTCGATCTGTCCGGAATTGTTGGAGTTTCGACCTTTGTTCCTGTCAGGGCAGAATGGGGAGAATTGTTCCAGGCTGCAAAGGTGAGTTACTACGACTTGACTGCGCAAGATCTGTATCCGAATCCAGGGGGCAAAGACACGGTTGCTTGCGAACAGCCAGCTTACTTCATTGTCACGAATGCCACAGTCAACTTGTGCGTAGTTGAAAAAAAACTGTCGCAGAGCAGGATTGACGACGTCGTGAACGCGCCGATGAATTCCCGCTATTCAAAAAAATTCTCCATGGATGACTTCATGGCGGTCAGCACCGGCACTCCATCGCATCTCGCCGGGATGCTGGGCAAAATCCGGGTGGATACGACTGAGCGAGTTGCCAGGCGGATGGCCGCAGATGGCCGTGTAATGCCAGGCATTATTCCACGCGTCCTGATACCACAGACTGGCCACGGGATGTTTGACGGATTTTTGGACAAAAGCCGGGTGCCGCAATACGGAAGGACGTTTGACAATGAAAAGCTGTATGTGCTGGACCTGAACCTGCTCGGTTTGGGGAAAGGAGCAATGCGCATTGCCCAGTCGCTTGAAAGGAACCAGCAGCGCAGACTGACAGGCGACCACGCAGGTCCGACTGGTTCTTTTGTCTGATTTGCCGACGACAGATTCTCCTGCCGGCTTTCGCCACAGCGGATGAAGTCAGGAAAACCCCGCCCTGGCAAACAGACCCGGCCGAAACAGTGAGCCTCCAGACAGCGGCCATGTCAGCGATGACCGGGCAATCAACCCTGGTCCGGAAAGGACCTTGCAGCCGAACACCTCGAATCTAAAATCATTCTCATCTTGTGTGGACAGCACAGGGCTGGTTGAATTGGACACTCCAGACAGGGAACGGGGCGCATGCACAGCTGGATTACAAAGCTGACCGGTAACTTTGAAAACAGAAAGACGCGTGAATGGGCCATCATGGCCATCGTCGTCGTGGGAATGATCCACGTTGTCTGGACACCGCTGGAAAAGTGGGCTGGGCTGCCTGGAATCACGCCCTACGCTGTCGTCCTGTATGCGATCGTGGCGATCGCCATGTTGCACGCGCTTTTTGACGACGTAGGAAGAATCGTCGAAAACAGCGATTTTGAATTCATTCAGGGCTCCGACCAGGTGTACCATCAGTTGAGCGCGGCAACCCGGTCTGCAAAACAGATTATTCGTACGACTCACCTCCGCAACCGGCCGCTGGGGCACATGACACAACATGCGTCCGGATCTTACAATGTTGAACTGTTTCACTGGCTGGCGCAGGACAGGAGAAAGCGCAAGCTGCAACGTGTGATTTCAACTTCCATGACGCAGGGCCAGTTGCAACACGCGCTTCCACTGTTGCTGATTTCTGAAATCGAGACGGAATGCAACATTGCCGGTATTGACTGGCCTTTGACCACTCCAGCGATCAACCTCGTTATTCTTGACGACAACCTGGTATTCATCTGTTTTTACGACAACCCGGATCAGGTGCCCAATCAGGCACCCCTGTATTCCGGTGCCGACCTGCACGCCATCAAGGTCACAAGTCGCAATTGTGTCCAGAAATGGATTGAATATTTCAACAGCCTGTTTGACGACGCCAGGGCCATTCGGAATACGAATCATTCGTCAGAACTGCGCCAGCGGCTGGCCCAACTGTACGTCAACAGCAGTGAGAGCGACAAGGCCGCCGCGTGGAAAGCCATCGATTCGGTAAGTGCCGACAGGAAACTGGTCGCCGGATGGGAACAGGTTTTCAGTTCATCGGTCGATGAATTCGAAAAGGATTTTCCGAGGCCGGCAAACTGATCTGTCTGGTGGCCGCGTTTCAAAAATGTTCGTTTTTACCATCAACTTTCCTGCTGTTACCATGACCACCTCAATGCATCTGGCTCACTGAAAGGGGAAAAAACTCTCTTTTTGGGCCCCTCATGGTCCGGCAGACGATTCGTATGCAAGGCCAGAAACTGTTTTCCCGGTTTGACTGGCGAAATCGCGGGTTTGGTCCGGACAGTGAGATGGCAGCAGCGCCGGATGTATCTTTCCGCCGGAAACAATCATTGCCTGTTTTATATGAGCCAGCAATTCCCCACTGGACTGCCTGAACAGGGTTCGCAAAAACGCCAGCATCGTTCCTGAATACTGGATGGACGATTCGTGCGGAAACTCTGCCGGGTATCCAGTCCTGCTGTGGATAATCCCGTTTCCAACGACAGTGTCTGCGCCATAAACAACTCCCGCGCAGTTCCCACCGGAACTCGCAGCCAGGTCGTACAGATGGAAACCTGCAGCAAGGTACGGCAGCAGATCCTGGTCAATCAAAACCGGAGCTCGTTGACCAATTCGTCGCGCAGCGCAAACTACCAGCCTGAATTCCCTCTGTTTCAGCTGACCCCTTACCAGATTCCGTTGACTGCAGATTCCGGAAGTGACTGAGCCAGACGAGTTCTCGTCCGGAAGCCTGAAAAAGGCAGCGCCCGAATTTTCAACCACCGGCTGATTGCGCTTGGATGTGCCCATTACAACAACCTTTCCACCGAGTTCGCAGGCCCTTTGGGCAGCGGCAACTCCGGCGTTTCCCGACCCCAGCACCAGCACATCGACGGACTCCAGAGTGTTCAGATGTTCCAGTTTCAAAAAGTCGTCGACAACGATCCGTCCGGCAAATCTGCTCATGGCCGCCGTTGCATTGAAAGACGCGGTGGCCTCAGCGTTCCTGACCAACTCAAATGCGAAACAGTCAAGTCCTGCATCGGCCCATGCATACAGGTGACTTCGGTCATCGACTTGTGGATCGAGAAACCCAATCATCACTGCGCCTGATTTCAACGACACGATTTCCAGTGTCTCGCGGGAACCGGAGGCCCGCTTGACCCGCAACAGAACATCGGCCCTGGCAAGTCCCTCTTCTGGCGATGAAACTGGCTGTGCACCCGATTCCAGATACGCCTGGTCAGAAAATCCGGCCGCAACTCCAGCACCGGGTTCAAAAAGCACGGTCAGTCGGGGAAAGTCGTTGAGCACCGACGCTACGTCCGCCGGAACCATGGAACAACGCGCCTCGTTTGGCCTGGATTCTTTTGTAATCAAAAGCGTTCTTGACTTCATGTTCACCAGGAAATCCTTCAAGTCGGCAATCGGCGATTCAGGCCAGCTGAGTTCAGGCCGCAAAGTGTCTGGAGGGCACATCAAACGGGCATTCGTTGCAATGCCACCAACAACGCATTACTCAAGTCACCTGCAGGAAAACCAGACAAGGGAATTTGCCAGGCCCCAAACACAGAGACCGATGGCAATTGAAAGCCTGGGTGAAATTCCTGCCCAAACCGAAGCCCAGGTTGCCAAAGCGAGTATCGCAAGAGTAATAATGCCAAGAAAACTGCCCGCGACCGCAACTTTCAGGCCTTTGTCATTGCCATAAGCGGCAACAATCCACCATCCAAGAACTGTATTGACCGGCAGCACGACAGTAACTCCGGCCAAGCCAAATAGACCTTTCCCGGCAAGGAGTTTGGCGGCAACTGCGATCGAGCCGGCAAGCACAAAAATCAGTACCAGAACCGTCATTTCCTGCCTTTTGGGATTTCGGGAATCTTCTGGTGCCGCTACTGCCACAATCGGTCTCACCAGGGGACTGGGCTGGATGGTTGATCACGTGAACGACTGTGCGAGGAATCTGAACGGGTACGAATCCTGACTGATTTGGGGTTTCCCGTTGCCAAGCCAGCATGTTCGGCCGGGAATACCCGCGATTGTAACGAAGGCGGTGGAGGGAGGAAACTCGGTGGCAGCGGCCTTTCAGGTGGCGGTGCGGTGTCTGACAGGTTCAGTTCCCTTCGACTGGCAATCCGCTGGGGACTGCGGATGGAATGGTTTGCAACAGGCGCGTATGGAGATCGGGAGCTGTTAACGATTCCAGAAAGGCCGCGAGGTCATTGATCTGGCTGTTGCTCAACCGCCGCGGCAACCGGCTGGCATCCAGCGTCAGGGTCAGCGTCAACAGGGTCTGCCAGTCGTGCAAAACCGAACTTCGCACCGCGGTTTGCTCCAGTTGCTCGCCAGGGCTGTAACTCAACAGGCTCAGGACCGGCTGCGCGTGGTGACGGATGACCGACTTCAGGTCTTTGAAGGCGCCATTGTGCATGTACGGTCCCGTTGCGGCCACGTTCCGCAGCGGCGGTGTTCGAAAGGCAAACGCATTCCGGAAATTGTCGTCGACCGCGAACCGTCCTGCATCGCGAGGGGTGAATGGGGCCTTGCCCGGACCCAGTTGCGGCACCGCCAGACCCCAGTGCTTCTGGTCCGTCATCAGCGGACCGGAATGGCAGCTGGCACAGTTGGCCTGTCCATAAAACAGGCTCGCTCCCCGTTTCTGTTGTTGGGTCAAAGCGGAATTTTCACCAGCGAGATACCGGTCAAAGGGGCTGTCCAGCATGGTGAACGCGCTGATCTCAAACGCTCCGATGGCATTGGCAGCATCGGCAAAAGTCAAATCGCCAGGTGATTTTTCGGGATAGGCCGCAGCAAACAGGTCGCGATATCCCTGAATGGCCATCAGCCGCCCCATCAGCGCCGTCCAGATTCCGTGCAAGTCCGAATCGGCAATCAGCGCGATTTCGTTCACGTCGCCTTCGAAAGTCAAATCGCCACTCTTGCCACGCATTTCATCTCTCGACGTCACCGGCAGCATCGCCTGGATATAGACAACCGAAGTAAGTCCCGCGAGCAGCTGGTCGCCGGCAGGTGTTTCGAAACTGCCATCGTCCAGTTCCGCAACGCGGCCGTCCCAGAACATGCTGGTCCAGAGAGTATAGCCCCGATTAAAAATTTCCGGCGCGTTTCTCGGCACGAATTCCCGATCCGCGCCCTTGATCCGGTCCGGACCGAGGATCCCGGGGTTTTCTGGCGCCGTACCGACTGGCAACGACAGCGCGTCGCCACTCGCCAGCAGCGGATGGTGGCAGGTGGCACACGAAGTGTCCCGGTTGCCACTCAATTCGCGATCAAAAAAAAGTGCCTGCCCCAGATCGATCCGCGCCTGGGAATGACCGCCGCCGGGATCCAGCGATTCCATGCCGTTTCGTTTTAACAGACGACGCAACTGCGTGTCCGACGACTGGCCGCAGGCAACCTGCCCAAAACCAGCGAACGCCAGAACGAACAAACACAACGCAGTCCAGTCAAATCGGATCGGCTTCACAGTCCACTCCTCATGTTGTCAGTCTGGAAAACGGGAAGCGACAAATCTCAAACCTGGTCGCATCCCACGCACCCGGAATTTCTGAATTATGGACACGAAACCACAACAGCGTCAATCAATGCGACCGGTACCGAACAGAGCAGATGAATCGGAAGCTATCGGGAAACAACCTCATCCGCAGCCGTTATCTCCCGCCGGCGAGTGGAGTAAGGAGCAAAGTACCACGTCAGGCGGCTTGTTGCCCGGGCGTGCCAATTCGCACACCGCTTCGAAAACACTGTCTCCCGAGGTTGCGGTACCCCGTGGTTACCAACCCCGGTGGATCAGGACTGCAAACGGCCGCTGACATGAACGACACGGCCGACCATATCGAGCAGCATGTTCCTCTGCGGTCCGTCGGCAAGGTCGCTGGCCCCGGGTGGCAAGAGGTTGTGCACAGCGCCCACGGCCACCTGTTCCGGCAGCACTATCACACCGATGTTGCCCAGAATGGCCCGGACATGGACCAGCCCGCGCAATCCGCCCAGAGCACCCTGCGACGCACTCATCAAGCCGCAGACCTTGCCGCGAAAAGCCTGCAGGGGCGTTTCTCCTGCGGCGGGACGCGACGCCCAGTCGATGGCGTTTTTCAGCAGGGGCGTAATCGAACTGTTGTACTCCGGACAGGCAATCAGAAAAGCTTCATGGTCGAACATCAATTGCTTCAGACGGGTGGCACCCTCCGGCGCACCCGATTCACTTTCGAGGTCTTCATTGAAAAGCGGCAAGTTCAGGTCGCCAAGGTTCAGTTCGTCGACGGTTGCTCCAGCCTCTCTGGCATGACTGGCCGCAACCTCGACCAGACGCTGATTCCAGGATTCGCGACGGGCGCTGCCGGAAAAAGCAAGAATTCGGGGTGCTGGCATAGGGGGCTCCGGTTTGCAGTTTTTGTTGGAGAGTACTGCGACCGGTCCCGGCAAGAGGTTAACGCTGATTGCATTTTCAACGGCTGAACCTGTTTGGGACCGGCAGCAAGATGTTGCATAATACCAGAATCTCTGGAGTTTGCCTGCCACGAAACCCCGTCGTCCTGCAGGCGCACCGCCACACCAATTGCCATCCCTTGCATTGCCTGGGCTGACCCGAAACAATCAGCGGCGGTGGCATTCGCTACCGCTTCACTTTCCGGAAACGCCGCATGGCAGAAGGCGCTTTCCAAAATTCAGACTTGGAGAAAACAGGAATAAGCACGCTTATCGAAATGTTGCAGCAGAAACTTGGCAGCGAAGGCCTTTCCATGCAGGGATGCAGGATTGGTGCCGATCCGCAATCGACTGGCAATGCCGTCGAGGCCGCGTTGCCAGCCCTGGTGGGCGCGTTGTCGCGGAAAGGTGCCGACACAAACGGTGCTTCCGGACTGATGCAGATGCTGGACCGGGACGGTGACGGAAATGTACTGGATGACTTGCAGGGCTTCCTCGGCGGCAACCGCGCCGAAACTGGAGCGGGCCAGAACATGTTGCAACAACTGCTGGGCGGGCAACAGCAACGGGTCGAGCAGGGAGTGGCGAAGGCCTCGGGACTGGACGCGGGCGCCGCGCAGAAACTGCTGGGCATGTTGGCGCCGATGGTGATGGGAGCACTGGCAAAAGAAAAACAGGGAAAAGGCCTGGACGCCGGCGGGCTGATGGGATTTTTGGGGAACGAGAACAAGTCCGTTGAAAAGAAAACCGGCGGCATGATCGGCCGATTGCTGGACCAGAATTGCGACGGTGATTTTGACCTGAACGACATGGCCAAGCTTGCTGTTGGCAAATTGTTTGGCAAAAAATAGACCTTCCCGTTGGGGAACATTTTCCCGGCGATGGATGACGTGATCGGGATGACGCGATGCTGCAAAGAAATCTATCGGGCGATTCCAGACAACCCCTGTTTCACGCCGAAGAACTGGCCGATGGTATTCCGACCGTGGCCGGGCTGGCGATGTTATGCAGTCGCTGTCTGGCAGGAATGAATACCTGTGAAACCGATTCGCTGCACAGTCCCGGTCCGCCGGGACGTGAGGCGATGGCGATTCTGGCGGCGGCGCGCGAACGGGGTATGATTGAAATCCGGGGCCAGGCGGAATCGTTCGACGCGACACTGCGGCTGATCGCGGTGTCGGTCGAGCTGACTGAGGAGCGGAGGATCGTTTTTCGCCGAAGCGGCGACGCGGCCTGGACGATGGGTTTTCTGGAAGGCTTTCGCCGACTTTGCCGCGACGGTTTTGTGGTGCATCAGTACGGCCGCGAGTTCGTTCTGTCGGCTTCTGGTTTCGCAGCGGCCCGCGCACTCGACCCCCAGGATTTTCGCGAGGAACTGGAGGCCGGGATTGAAGAGGAAATCTAGCCGGTCCGCGGAAGGTTGCGTTTTGCGGGCGGGAGTTCGGCCGGTCGTGACTCTGCTGTTTTTCTTTCCATTGGCGGTCCCTGTTCCGGTTGCCAGTGATCCTTTGGCGCGGCGACTGGACGCGTGGCAGTCCGGCACAGGCGGGGTGCCCCTTTCGCCTGCCGTCGAGTCGCCGCGGCAGGATGATTTTTTTCTGATTCTCGCTGACGGCGGGTTGCTGGAGATTCCCGGTCCGGTGGAACTGGTGGCCGATGGTGTTCGTGACGGCAGCGGTGCGCTGGTGGCATGGACAGCGATTGTGGATGGCCGGGTCGATGCCGCCG
>JBGSVU010000207.1:0-3085 GCA_041752775.1 Pirellulaceae bacterium
GTCATCGAGCCAATACCGGAAAAGAGCAGGAAGCTGATGGTGCGAAAGACGACCAGTGAGCCATGGATCAGGACGCAAGCAACCACACCATGAAAAACCGCGTCCGGTCGCATCCAGGCCAAAGCCAGCAGGGCCAGTGCGATGCCGAACTCCAGTCCCCCATAGACAGTCAAAAACTCTGACTGCCCCGAACCTCCCCTCAGCTGAAAGCCGACTTTTTCCGAGGTTGTTTTGGGCGCCAGACTGCACCATCCGGCCAACCCCATGTACAGGACGGCGACAACCGTCAGGTAGATTTTTGCGATCATACTCGGAAACCCTTAAAAGAGCCTGGACAATGGATTTGAGCAGTCGTCGTTCCGGACGTGGAAACCGCAACGGACGGACAACCGCGCGGCCAGCCACAGGCTCAACGCCCAGATTGCTCCTGATCCGTCTGTTCTGATTCAGACAGATGATGGCCGGAAGCGCCCAACCCGATGACTTGCACCATATCTTTCACCGCAAAGTACAGCAGCGAGGTAATCGCCACCGCTCCACCTCCAAGGGCAGAAACCATGGTCAGCAAGGTGTAGTAGATCGAAGTATACCACCAGTCAGGCAACGAATCCGATTCGTAAACCGGAACACAGTGAAAAATAAAGGTCATGGCAGCCAGACCGAACAACAGCGTGTCATAGAACGAAATCTTGAGGATGCGGTGATAGTGGGTGTCCGAGAGTTGGGCATCGGTACTGCTTCCCACACCGATCATGGTCAACATCAGGGCCAGAATCGTCGCACCGACAGTCATCAGGGTAGAACAGAACAGACGGCTGGTGGGTATTGTCGCTTCTACCAGTCGTCTGGCTTCGGCATCACTGAAGTGACCGAGAATCGCGGTGACCAAACCAATTGCGGCGGCCACGACCAAACCGGCCGTTCCCGCGATAATCGCGTCCCGTTTCCACCGGGCAGACTGTTTTTCGTCTTGAGCCATCGTTGCGACCGGGTCCCTGTTGTACGGCCAGTCCGCCACGGCGGTCTGGTGAAAAAAGACGGCCGGATTTGCCAGAGCTGGAGGCAGCAACGCAGTTACTGCCCCACGGCTCCGGCAAATGCGGCCGCCAGAACTGGAGGGCTGGAAGCTGTTGTCGGGATCAACCTGAGGATTTTGAAGACCCGTTATCATTGTCACCCGAGCGGGAATTTTTCAGTTTTTCCAGCTGTTCGGGTTTGAGAACGTCTTCGATCGCCTGGATTTTTTCCGCTTCCAGTTTTACCAGTTCGTTGTGAGTTTGATGAATCGTCCGCCAAGCTGACGTCAATTCGGACTTGTACTTGCTGCAATTTTCGTCGCACTTCTTTTTGCACTCTTCATCCATGCCGGAGTAACACTGTTTGGCGGGAACGATAATCATCGTGCTGACGTAATACTCACCAGAATCTGTGGACTGGTCCATGTCGTCCTGATCCTGCTGGTTGGTGCGTTCGTTGCCGGTGCCGGATCGCTGTGAACCCGTTCGCCCCGAATCGGCGACGCCCGACTGCTGGCCTGATCGGGAATCGCGTTGCTGATCGCGATCTGAAGTCTCCGTCCGCTGATTTTCGGAATCTCGACGGGATTGATCCGGCCGGGAGTCGTTCCGGTTCATCGCCATGCGGTTCTCGTTTTCCTGTTGCTGGCGGGCCTGCTGGAACTGCTGCTTTTGCTGGTCGTTCATATTGTCCTGCAAGGCCGCATACAGTGAGGCCTCCAGCGAAATGGCCTGCAGGTGGGCCTGGTTGAACTGGCCCCAGGTCGAGGTCAGTTTCTGGTCATGTTCCTGAACCGCCGAGCGAATCTGCGATTTCTGGTCACTGGTAAGTTCGACCGTTTTCGAGAGCTGCTCGATCCAGGCGTTCTGCTGGTCAGACTGCTGATTCTGATTCTGGTCGCCCTGCTGGTTGTTCTGCCGGGCGCCAGTTTGTTGCGCGCTGGCAAGCGGGATCGAACAGGTCAGAATCGCACACAGGATTGGGTAACCGAAAGTCTGGTTTCGTGTCATGGCTGTTTTCCTTTTTTTTGTAGGATCGGAAATCGACAAGGCCGCGTGACCGGAGATTGCAAATCACGAGTCAAAATTTGCCGAACGGGATAAAGAAAATGTTTGCAAACAATGTGCCATCGAACAGTCAAGTCTGCTGGCATGCCGTTTGCGGCCGGGTCCGACTTGTTCCCACTCTTTGCGTCTCAGCTGGCGGACAGGATCAGAAAACCGTCATGCGGGTCCGGTTTCCTGCGAACGAGGTGATGCAGGCCTGATGCAAACGCATCAGGTAGAACGACGTGACGATCGTGGGGAAACATGTGGAAATGAAAGCACGTCGATACGTCGGGAAACCAACTGGCACCCTGCAGCTTTCAATATTCCGTCGCTCGGGAAGAGCAAACTGAACTTTTTGCCGCATCGAAGTTGACGATATGGAATTCCGCTTCCTGTCGGGAAATAATTGATAACGGTGTCACGTGAACTGCCACTCCGGTCGCCGGATGACCATGGCAACTGAATTCACTGATGCTGTAAATCTGAAAGGGCGGGAGTATGTTTGGCAAACGTGTCTTGGTTACCGGTGCAACAGGTTTCATTGGCCAGAATCTCGTTCGGCAACTCGTTCGGCAGAACAACCATGTTTGCTGCCTTGTCAGGAACGGGTCCCATGTAAGGCAACTGGAGTCGCTGGGCGTGGAAATCTGGCGGGGAAACTTTCTGGATGCCCCACCAGTTCGCCGCCAAAACCCGCAAGGCCTTGTGCCGGTCGGGCATTCCCTGACTCGCGATGGTTCCTGGGGCGAATCGCGGAAAGCTGTCCATAAATTTCGCCGCGGCAGGGACTTTGCTGTCACTCGAACGGACTTGCAATCCCTGTTTTCACGGCAGGACGTATTGTTTCATCTGGCTGCCCGGACCCATGCGCTTTCCATCCGGGAACAAATGCGGGTCAACGTCGGAGGAACAGAAACGTTGCTGGCCGCCTCTGCTGCCTGTCCCGTTTCCCCCTTGTTCGTCCTGGTTTCATCGTTGGCGGCCGTCGGCCCCGGCGCCGGGATGCACGACGAATGTGA
>JBGSVU010000208.1:0-12264 GCA_041752775.1 Pirellulaceae bacterium
GGCGAGATCTGGACCAAAATGGGTTCGATGGTTGCCTATCTGGGAAACGTCAAATTTGAGCGCGAAAAAATTCTTGAAAAGGGGATCGGCAACCTGCTGAAGAAAGCCGTCACGGGCGAAGGTGCGAAACTGACCAGGGCCACCGGTCAGGGCAAAGTCTACCTGGCAGACTCGGGCAAGACCGTTCACATCCTGCGGCTGGAAAACGATTCGATCTTTGTCAACGGCAATGACTTGCTGGCATTCGAGCCCAGCGTCAACTGGGACATCAAGATGATGCGAAAAGTTTCCGCGATGCTGGCCGGCGGATTGTTCAATGTAAAACTGGAAGGCACCGGGCTGGTCGCATTCACGTCGCACTTCGAACCGTTGACGTTGCGCGTCAGTCCGGGTCAGCCGGTTTTCACCGACCCGAACGCGACGATTGCCTGGTCGGGAACCTTGCAGCCGAATCTGAAAGTTCAGGCGACGCTAAAGTCTTTTTTTGGCCGGGGCAGCGGTGAGTCGTTGCAGATGGAATTCAACGGCCAGGGTTGGGTCGTGATCCAGCCTTATGAAGAAGTTGCTTTCCAGGCCGGTGGGGCAGGATAGGCGATCGCTGAATTCTCCCTTTTCAGCCTGTCCAGTTCTGGCGTCCTGAACCCGGCCACAAATGACACGAATTGACTCGAATCCGTTCCTGCCTGATTCGTGAATACTGGTGAGATTCGTGGCATGAATCTGCTGGCTCTGAAAAAACCGCCGGGTGTGAGGGTCACAAGACCCACACACCCAAGGAAGGCGGCTGGTCAATCGACAGCGCATTTAAAAACGGGGTTGAGTTGCCAGATTGCGAGCTGGAACGGACTACCTGACGTGCCGGCTGAATGCGTACCGAATCGGGGACGACGCTGCGGACGATCCGTTGCATGCCGCTTTCGACCCAGCGGCCAAACTCGGTTTCACCGGCCAGTTTCGAGATCGCCCAGGCACTGACACCGGCCAGCACGCTAAGCAAGGCTCCCATTTTGGCGGCCCCCTGCATGGCAGGATCGGCAAACGCCTGATTCGATACGAACAGCGCGACCGTCAAACCGAGACCGGCAATCATCGCGGTGACGACCAGGTCTTTCAGCCCGATGCCAGCCGGCAAGGGGAACCCGCATTTGCTGCCAACCCATGAAAACAGCGTGATTCCCAATGTCTTGCCAATCATCAGCGACGCCAGCACGATCCAAGTCAGGTTGTTGACTCCCGACATGGAAACTCCGGCATTGGCGAACGCGAAAAAGAACAGGCCGAAATCGACCGGCAGTTTCAGCTGATGTTCGAACTTTTCCAGCGGGCTGTAGTGGGACTGGGTCATGTCTTCCTGGAACAGTCCGTCGTCGCGTTTCGGACCCGGAATCAGCGGCACGACAAATACGAGAGCGAGTGCCGGGTGCAGGTGCGCGCTGAACAGCGCAAACCAGCAGAAGGCGCCGCCAATAAACACATACGGCATCCAGTTCTGGACGTTGCACCACCGCAGCCCTGCCGCAACCGCGACCCCCGGAATGATCCAGGCTGTCTGAATCCACTGGACCGGGTTGTGCGGATCAGGATAGGCAAACGCGATAATTCCCAGGCCGATCGCGTCATCAGCAATCGCCAGCAACAGCAGAAAACTGATCGCCGGATGGCCTGGTCCGAACAACAGTCGCGCGACCAGCCATGCGAGGGCAATATCGGTGGCCGTCGGAATACCCCAGCCACAGGCCCATTCGGCCTGTCCGATCATGGAGTTCAGTCCGAGGAAAACCGCGATCGGGCCGAGGACTCCGCCGATCGTTCCCAACAGCGGGTTGATTGCCTTGCTGGGCGGATTCAGTGCCCCACCTGGCAAACAGGACTCGGTGATTTCCTTGGCGGCAATTCCAAAAAAGAAAACCATGAAGATGTCATTGACGATAAAGGCGAGCGCCCACGGGCTGTGTCCGTGTTCCTGTTCTTCGGGATGGGCGGTAGTGACAGCTGCGCCATGGGAATCAGGGGTGCCATGCGCCTCGTGGATTTCATGCGAATTGCCGGAAACAGCGTGGACAAAACCCACGGCAGTGACCGACGCTGGCCCGTGAGACGAACTATTCCCGGCCTGTTCGCAATCGCCGTGTTCATTGTGTGATTCGTGGTGGCTGGAGAACAGGCCGCCCAGCGGGTCGTGCACCAGACGGTGATACAGGTCGGGGGCGGCATTGGCCACGAGCAGCGCGGCGACAACACCGGCGATCAGAGGTACGGAGAATTCCTGCAGGCGTTGCACGACGCCTGGCTGTTTGTGAGCGTGACTCATCGTCAGACTGTCCTGTCAAATTGCGACGGGTGTTTGGGTCAAAAACGCGGACTGTCTGGTTCCGGAAACGGCCTGCGGCGGAGCGGTGGCAAGACAGCCAACGCACGGGCGCAGCAATTTTTTCGGACGTACGGAATCTGCGGCGAATGCAATTTACCCGCAACGTTCAGACGCGCAGCCTCTTTGATCCCGGACAGTTTCGATGTTGCAAAAAAACAACAACGATGTCACAGAACGACAGAGTGGGATGAATTTTCGGTGGGTTGTGAAACCCCTGTAAGCCCCTTTTGCCTCAAGGCCGCGACGAAACTGTAGGTCAGTCTTTTTGCCCGGCCAGCGGAAAATCCCCGGGAATTCCGCCTGATTTTTGCCAACGCAACCCGCATACCCGGCATCTTCCTGCGATGCTTCACCGGCCGGGCATCCCGACTACACTGGAACCGCGCGGAACGGGGTCCGCAACGTGCAGTGTTTTGCGGCCAGCGGGTGGGGACCCTTCGTTTTCCCCCGGTGTCCACAAAAACACGGTTGCCGTTCCCAGGCCACTGTCATTCACTACCGAGCCATTCACTACCGAGCCATTCAATCGTTGAGGAAAATCATGTTGCGTCGAGCGCTCTGGTCCGTTGTTTTTCTGCTTGCCGGCCAATTCGCACTGTTCGCCCAGGCCCAGGATTCTGACGCACCACCCGATGAGACGCCTGGCATTACATCGGGCCTGGTTTCGGCGATCGGTTTTCGCAACATCGGACCGGCGCTGATGTCGGGCCGGATCGGCGATATCGCGGTGGATCCGGTTCAGCGCAGCACCTGGTATGTGGCTGCCTGCAGCGGCGGTGTCTGGAAAACCATCAACGCTGGCGTCACGTGGAATCCGGTTTTTGACAATTACGGATCGTATTCGATTGGATGCCTGGCAATTGATCCGTCCGACCGGTTTACGGTTTGGGTCGGTACGGGCGAAAACAACGCGCAGCGCAGCGTCGGATATGGCGACGGCTTGTACAAATCGACCGACGGTGGACAGAGTTTCAAACGGGTTGGACTGGAGAACAGCGAACACATCGGCCGGATCGTGGTGCATCCTAAAAACGGAAATATCGTCTACGTCGCGGCCCAGGGTCCGCTGTGGACAGAAGGCGGCGACCGGGGCCTGTATCAAACCACTGACGGTGGTGCGAGCTGGAAGAAAATTCTCGATATCAGCAAGGATACCGGGATCAACGAAGTCCACATGGATCCAGGCAACCCCAACATCCTCTACGCCAGCGCGTGGCAGCGGCGGCGGCACACCTGGACACTGATCGACGGCGGTCCGGAGTCGTCGGTCTACAAGTCGGTGGACGGCGGAAAAAACTGGCGCAAGATCGCGCGCGGCCTGCCCGGCGGTGATCTCGGCCGGATCGGAATGGCCATTTCACCGGTCAATCCCGAAGTCCTCTATGCCGTGGTCGAAGCCACGGGTGAACAGAGCGGTTTCTACCGCAGCACCAACCGGGGCGAATCGTGGCAACGGATGAGCAGCCAGATGACATCCAGCGGCCAGTATTACAACGAAGTCGTGGCCTGCCCGCACAACCTCGACCGGGTGTACCTGCTCGACACGATGAACATGATTTCCGAAGACGGCGGGCGGACTTTTTCTCCGCTGGGCGAATCCGACAAACATGTCGACAACCATGCCCTCGTCATCGATCCGCGCGACGAAAACCACTTGCTCAGCGGCTGCGACGGTGGTTTGTACGAGAGCTGGGACCGCGGCAACTCGTGGAGTTTCAAGGCCAACCTGCCCCTGACACAGTTCTATCGCGTGGCGCTGTCCAGCGACCGGCCGTTTTATTACGTCTATGGGGGCACGCAGGACAATGCGACCCAGGGCGGGCCATCGCGGACAACCAATGTGCACGGCATTCGCAACAGCGACTGGTTCATCACGGTCTTTGGCGACGGCTTCGAACCGGCGGTGGACCCCGAGGACCCGAACACGATTTATTCGCAGTGGCAACATGGCGGACTGGTTCGTTTTGACCGGTTGACTGGCGAACGTGTCGACATCAAGCCGCAGGAATCTGCTGAAGGTCCGCCGCTGCGGTGGAACTGGGACTCGGCGCTGATGATTTCGCCGCACAGCCACAAGCGGCTCTATTTTGGATCGCAGATTCTGTTCCGCAGCGATGACCGGGGCGAAAACTGGGAAGCCGTCAGCGACGACCTGACCCGCCAGATCGACCGGAACAAACTGAAAGTCATGGGCCGCGTCTGGGGTGTCGATGCGGTGGCCAAGAACGCTTCGACGTCCCTTTACGGCACCATCGTTTCGGTCAGCGAGTCGCCGCTGAAAGAAGGACTGATTTACACCGGCACCGACGACGGGCTGGTTTCGGTCACCGAAGACGGCGGCGAGAACTGGCGAAAAATCGAACGCTTTGGAAAACTGGACGTCCCCGAGTTCGGCTACATCAACGACATCGAAACTGACCTGCACGACGAAAACACCGTTTACGTTGCGGTCAACAACTTCAAACGGGGCGATTTCAGACCCTACATCGTCAAATCGACCGACCGCGGTGAAACGTGGAGTGACATTTCAGGCGATCTGCCCGAACGCGGCAGTGTCTACACGCTGGCCCAGGACCATGAGAATCCGAACCTGCTGTTCTGCGGCACCGAGTTCGGGTGTTACTTCACGGTCGACGGCGGTGAAAAATGGGTTCAGCTGGGGAGTGGACTGCCCACCATCTGTATCCGCGACATGGAAATCCAGCGGCGCGAGAACGATCTGGTGCTCGCCAGTTTTGGACGCGGATTTTTTGTGCTGGACGACTATTCGGCGCTGCGTTCGGTGGATCCCGCATTGCTGGAATCCAGCCAGATGTTCCCGGTTCGCAAGGGGCTGATTTACCAGCCCTCCAACCCGCTGGGTGTTGGTGGCCGGGGATTTCAGGGCGCTGATTACTATACCGCGGCCAATCCCGAATACGGTGTGACTTTCACCTGGCACACGAAAGACGAATTGAAAAGCAAAAAGTCCGAGCGGCAAAAGAACGACTCCAAAGCTGCCGCTGCCGGCCGCGATGTGCCTTACCCCTCGTGGGAGGACCTGAAGGCCGAAGACCGCGAAGTCGCCGGGACACGCTGGTTGACCATTCGCAACCAGAGCGGCGAAACCGTCCGGAAAATCCCCGTCGGCGCCGGCAAGGGCATTCAGCGGGCAACCTGGGACATGGCTTATCCCGGTGTCGGCCGGCGCGGCAACGGTCCGGCTGCCGTCCCGGGCCAGTACACAGTGGCCCTGTCGCAGATGGTTGACGGAGAGATCATCGAATTGATCGAACCCGTGACGTTTGAAATCGAACCACTCAATTTCAATGAACTGGAACCGGTCGATCGCGAAGCGGTTCTGGCGTTTGCCAGGGAAGTATCCTCGCTGGCCCAGGCCGTCTCGGCCGCCACGCAACTGGCCAGCGAAGCCGGTCAGCAACTGGCCGCTGTGGAAACACTGACCAGGACAGCAGTCGAAGTCGATCCGGACATCTGGAAAGAAATTCGCGAGCTGCAAGTCGAACTGATGGACATCGAGGAAAAATTCACTGGCGATCCGACGCGACCACGCCGCAACGAAGACGCCATGCCGGGTCTGCAGGGACGCCTGATGAACGCCATGTTCGGAGCGATGGGCAGCAGTTCCGGACCGACGGGAACCCATCGTCGCCAGTTCGAGATCGCTGGCGAGGAGTACGTGGCCGTGGTTGGCAACCTGAAAAAACTGCTCGAGAAAAAGGTGCCCGCCCTGATGAAAAAGCTGGACGCGATGGGCGCACCGTGGACGCCGGGCCGGAAATTGCCTGAATGGAAAGGCAACCGGCCCTAGGGGTCACGCAGCGCTGACAAGGGTTTTTCAGATTTGGATTTGGAGTGCTCCGTCCCGGCGAAATCCTGGAAGACTGGACTTTCGCCCCGGAGCGCCCCTTTTCCGGACTTGAAAAACCATTGTCGTTCCCGCGCAAGTGTTCATCCGGACCTTACGAATCCATCATGACCGAAGCATCGGCGATGGATTGCTGGAGAATGGGCTGGATGCTCCGCTCGAGAATTGCCCGGGCCCGGTTGACGCCCGTGGCCTGCAGGGCCGCCAGGCCGGCGAGGGAATCGAGATCGACACGGGCGTCCGTTTCGCTGCGTTGCAGGAAATTTGCTATCTCGTCGCTGAGCGTAATCAGAGCCACCAGGCGGCGATGGTTGACCGCCTGAAGCGGATTGTGGTGATAACGAATGGCCTCGTACAACTGCGACGGGAGTTCGTTGTGGGTCGCGAACCAGGCGCCCACCAGAACATGGTTGGTTCCGGCCACGGCCGTTTCCTGGTCCGGGGTGTGTTCGGATTCGTCAAAATCGAGTGGGTCGAAGGAGCCAAAATCTCTCGGGCGACAGAACGCCAGCAGCGTCCGGCCAAAATCGTGAACCAGCCCGGCCGTGAACTCCTCGCCAAAAAACTCCAGGTTCAACTGCCGGTTGATGTTCACCGCGATCAAACCGGTCAGAAAACTGTGCCGCCAGAGTATGTCGCGGACCCAGCCCTCTTCGACGGTCAGTCGTTTCATCAGACTGGTCACGCTGCTGCTGAGGATCAGGTTGCGACAGTGACGAAAACCGAGTCGCACCACCGCGTTGTGCAGACTGGCGATTTTCTGGCCGTTGGAGAAAACCACACTGTTGGCCATTCGCAGAATGTCCGTCGCCATTTTTACGTCGCGTTCAACCAGCGACGAAAACTCGCTCATCGAACAGTCCGGATCACGCGACATTTCCAGTGCCCGCGACGCGAGCGCCGGCAGAACATTCAACTGGTCCATGTGATTGGTCAGCTGTTTGCGGATGTCGTCGGGCAGCGTGACCGGTTCGGGCCGAACCGGATCCGGCTGGATGGATTCCAGACTGGCAAATCCGGATTTCGTGAAAGCGGACGTGTCGAACTCTGCCTGAACGGCAGGCAGTGGCATCCCGGCCGGATCGGTGGCAGGATTGAAGGGTTGTAAGGGTACTTGTTCCATCAAGGAAGGCCTGGCAGGCAAAGTTTTGGGGGACGAAAGCTCTCGCCGCCAGGGTGGTCGGGAATTTGGCAGCAAACTTGCCGGAAAACAGCTTTTTGAAACATGATCCGGCCCGTCGCGACACCAGATTTGCCGGTCGCACCAGCTGGACAAAGTCTGCAGTCACCGGGTGGTCACGGCATCTTGCCAAATCTCCCGCCGGCCTGGCTTGTTCGCATAACGGCGGTCGTCGCGGGTTCGCCGGATAAACCGTTTCGGCCGCACCGCATTTCTGGTTGTCCTGCTGTATTGCACCGCTGTTTCCCTGCAGGGAGAATGATCCTGTCGAACAGGACCACGTTGGCAGTACGATTTCATTGCGGAGGGAATGCACGGATGTCGAAGGAATCGACAACAAATGGGCCGGCGCCCTCCGGAACAGACGACTGGCTGGCGACTGCTGCCGATTCGCGCGGCAACCTGGTCCGGATCGTGGGAATTGCCAGTTTTTATTCGATCCATTTGCTGAATGTCTGGTTGCCCACACTGAACGGCGGCAGGTTCGCGGAAGCGGTCGGATTGGGAGTGACGCCCGTACCGGGAAACGTTCACATTGCGGTGTCGCTGGTTGTTGCGGCCTGGCTGATGCAGGCGTTTGGCATCTACGCCGTGACTGCCGCCGGGCAGATGTCGCGGCGAATGGGGCTGCTGGTTGCGGTCGGCGATGTCTGCTGGTTGAGCACGGTGTTGTCGCTGTCAACGGGTGCCCAGGGACCGCTGGTGGCAGGTTATTTTCTGATCCTTGCGATGGCGGCGTTGCGGCTGGATTTGTGGATCGTCCGCTGGACGACTGCGGCGTCCGTGGTGGGTTACCTGGCCGTGCTCGCCGCCAGTCGGTGGCCGATGGGGATTTTGAAAGAGATTGCTCCACCCCCGGTGCCGCGGTACCACCAGTTGATGGTGACGGTAGCGCTGATTCTGGCTGGGGTTCTGGTTGGACAGATCGTCCGTCTGGGCTGGGCGGTCCATGCGTCCGGCAGAAAATTGAACGAGGGGGAATCGCATGAATGAAATCTCCCGTCCGGCAGGACGCTGTCCAAACTGCGACGCCGAAATGGCCGCCACTGCAGTCTATTGCTCCCGCTGCATGGCGCGACCGGTGGCCAGGCACGCTGCGGCGGGAAACGATTTCGAAGCTGGGCTGAAGTCGGCTGCGGGAAGCGCTGATATCGGGGGAGGCACCGCGATGTCGTTCAGCCTGACGGGTTTGCTGCTGACGATCACCGCGATTGGGGTCATGTTGGGAATCGGAATTTCGGCGCCGGGGATGGGAATCTCCCTGGCCATTTTCATGATCCCGGCGTGGATCAGAACAGCGATGGTGGTCCGGCGCCGCAAGAGCATGGGGTATCAGACAGATGCCGGAAGCCGCGTGTTGCTGTTTGTCGGTTCGGCTGTTGTCACGTGGATGATCGCGATGGTACTGGTGATTTCCTGTTGTGTGACTTTTTGCGCAGTCTGTCTGGGAGGCTATTCGCTGACCGGCCCAGGTGCCGGATCGGAAGGTGTCTGGATTCTGGTTTCCACAGTGTGCACGCTGATTGTGGTCACCCTCGGTGTTTATTTCGGCTGGCGAATTATTGCGTGGCGCTATCGCAAAGACACCGATCCGGCGCGATTCAAACGATAAAAACCTGAGATCCGTAACCCGGAATTTTTGACCATGAAAAACCAGAATTTGCGCGATCACCTGTTTCTCGGAACGACGCAAACACTCTGTCCCGAATGTCGCCAGGTGGTACAGGCCAAGATCGTCAGCCGCGGCGGGCGGGTCTGGTTTGACAAACACTGTCCGACCCATGGTCCGCGCAGCGATTTTGTCTGCAGTGATGCCGGATGGTGGGACCGGATGGAATTCAACGTACCGGGTCGAAAACCGGTGCAGTTCGGCGTCGAGCCGTCGCGCGGTTGCCCCTACGATTGCGGGTTGTGTACGCAGCATGAGCAGCACACCTGCATCGCCGTCCTCGAGCTGACCGACTCCTGCAATCTGAAATGCCCCATGTGTTATGCCAGCAGCGGGCCGGGCGGCCGGCATCTGTCGCTGGAGCAGTGTTACCGGGCGATTGACAGGCTGGTCGAGGTTGAGGGCCGCGCGGAAATTTTGCAGCTGTCGGGCGGCGAGCCGACGATTCACCCCCATTTCGTCGAAGTGCTCGACTACGCCTGCAACCAGCCGATCGATCTGGTGATGATCAACACCAACGGAATCCGCCTGGCCAGCGACCGGCGGCTGTGCGAGGAGATCGCGTCGCGCCGCAGCCGATGCCAGGTCTATTTGCAGCTGGACGGACTGAACGACCGCAGCCTCGAGTATTTGCGCGGCGAGTCGTTGCTGGAAAGAAAAATGCAGGCCGTCGAAATGCTGGGGGAATACGGCATTTGCATCACGCTGGTCGCCACGATGCAGCCGGATGTGAACATGGACCAGGTGGGCCCGCTGGTCCGGTTTGCCCAGGAGCGGTCGTGGATCACCGGAGTCAGTTTCCAGCCGGCAACCTATGTGGGCCGAACCGTTCGGCCCGACATTCTGGAGAACCGGATCACATTCCCCGACATCATCCGGGCCGTCGAGGAGCAGACCGAAGGGCTGTTTCGCGCTACGGATTTTTTTCCGGTTCCCTGCGCCCATCCGAACGCGCACACCCTCTGCTACGCCTTCCGGAATGGCAGCGAAGTCACTCCGATCACGCGTTTTGTGGATATCGAACAGCATTTCGATTTGCTGGCCAACGGTATCAGTCTGAACCGCGAGAACACCCAGGAGATCATCGAGCAGTATTTGCTGCGCGAATCGTGCGGGCCGGGATGTGACTGCAGTGGTGGGGAGAGACCGGCGGGCGGTTTGTTGCAGTTGATGGGAGCGAACTCTGCGAACGACGGCAACGATTCGGTGAAAGGCGAACTGGCCAGCAGTTTTTTCGCCCGTGCGATTGCCCAGGATCTGGCTGCCGCCGACATGTTCCGGATTACGACAACCAGTTTCATGGACGTTTACAATTTTGACATTCGTCAGTTGATGAAATCGTGCGTGCATCATTTGCTCCCGACCGGGCATCTGATTCCGTTTTGTGCTTACAACATTTTGTATCGTGACGGGTTTTTGCCGTTGCCGTCGCTGCGTGACGCTCGACTGGTGAGTAGCTTGCCGATTGTGGTTTGACGCGAATCATTGGACGAACCCTAATAAGGTATTGAATCAGAAGCAACCGAAACCCGAAACTCTTTCTCCCTTCTGCCCCGCGCTTTCGCGGGGGAGAAGGGCTGGGGATGAGGGGGCAGCGTCAGGATGGAGGCTGGAGTGCGAGGCAAATTGTTCCTAGCAAACAAACCTTCACCCCCCAGCCCCTCTCACTTAAAAAAGCGAGAGGGGAGCCAAAGTTCGCTGTCACCCTGGAATCAGGCTCAAGACTGGATTCGTCAGTATTGGGCCAAAATTCGGGCAATAGGTTGATCGCATGAGACCGATTCATTTTCTGTTCATGGCGCTCGCGCTGGTTGCGGCGTTTCTGCTTTTTCGTTCGTCGCAAAAGGGTCTGCCACTCACCAAACGCGAACGGCTTGGGATTGCGATCGGTGGACTGATCGGTGCGATGGCCGGGGCCAAGTTGCCTTTTCTGTTTGTGGACTGGGAACTGTTCCTGTCCGGCGCCGCGTGGTTTTCAGATGGCAAAACGATCTTGACCGGTTTGGTCGGCGGATACCTCGGTGTGGAAATCGCCAAGTGGGCGCTCGACATTCGGACTTCGACGGGTGACAGTTTTTTGATTCCCGTTGCCGTTGCGATTGGAATTGGGCGGATTGGGTGTTTCTTTGGGGGCTGTTGTTACGGGACGGAGACGGCGCTGCCATGGGGGGTAATTTTTTCGTCGGTTGATTCGTTGCCGCGACATCCGACTCAGTTGTACGAAGCGTTGTTTCATTTCTCCTGTGCCGGGGGAGGGTGGTGGTTGCAACGGCGGAAGCTGTTCGTGAGGAACCAGGTGAAACTGTACATCCTGGTGTATGCCCTCTACCGGTTTTTCAGCGAATGGATTCGGCCAGAGGCCCGTTTGTATGGCGGAATGACCGGGTATCAGATCGCCAGTCTGTTGATCGCGGGGCTGATGGCATGGTTGTGGTGGAGGAATCGACCCAACGACATGAGTTCCATTCGTCCTTTGGATCCCATTTCTCTTCCCAATTAATTTCCTGTTCCAGGTTCCTGATCCCGGTTTCCGCGCAACCGCAACCTGGCACTGGTCATTCGCTCACGCGATCCGCCATTCTTCACAAAATCCTTTTCCAGCTGTCGCAGTTGTTGATCGAGCAGATAATTGGCCTGGTGGATCAGACAGATTGCAATATTGGCGACGACTTCAGCCGGGCGGGTCTCGACAAATTCCCGCCAGGTTTCAAAAGTGCCGCCCGGTATTGCGGCTCGACGACGGACGAATGATGCCTCGCGGGAGTCTTTGGACCAGCGTTTGAGGTCGCGTACACGCAGGTAGTCTTCGTAATCGACCAACAGTTCTTCCAGGCTGGCGCGGGCGACATTCGTCAGTTTGATTTCCATTTCTTTGAACGTCCCGGACGCTGCGCTTCCTTCGGCGATATTCTGTTTGCCCGAACGTGCTGCCTGGATCATCTGGTCGATCGTGCGGTCGCCTCTTTCCAGAAATCTCTGGCAGAACCGGAATGTCAGATCGTAGACAATTTCGGATTTCTGGTAGGACAGGGGTTCGCGGTAGTTGCCGTGCGGCGGGATGAATCCGGGATCGTTCGGCATGGAAATGGTCTCCGGAAGAATGGGACCGATGGGACCAAAAGGACGGATGTAAAATATATCGGAATCCCATGATTACCAACAAACCACTGCTTTTT
>JBGSVU010000209.1:0-1642 GCA_041752775.1 Pirellulaceae bacterium
GACTTTCCAGGGCGCCACCCAGTCGCGAGTCCGCACCCAAACACGATATTCGCCTGCTTCCGGGAACGTCACCACAGTAGTCGCGTCTGCAACCGGAACTCCCATGCCATGAGCCAGCAAAAACGGCGAACCCATTTGGTCCATGAACTGCTGGTCCAGCACCCAGCCACCCAGATCCTGAAACTGTTCGCATTCCACCAGCACGATTTCGGCCACCGTCCAGCGCGACATCGCAAACAACAGGGAGCAACACAGCATGGCCCGAACCCAACTCGAACTTTGCCGGCCTGAAAAAATTGGCATGGGTCAACTCCAATCTCAAAACCAGGAAAATATGTGCGCGACAGGCGGTGGTCCGCTGGCAACCCGACGCGTAAGCGAGGGACGAGGCCATTTCGATTTTCCCCGCTAACGGCTCATCTCAGGTTATCAGGAATTCGCTCCGTTCAATACGGTTTCAAAATTCCCCCATTGCCCACCGTTTTCATCGACACCCACGGATATTCTACTGGCCGACCGCAGGTGCTCCGAAAGCCGCTGCACCAGTTTCTCCGAAATATACATGGCCAGCAACTCGGCCGTCGTGTTCGAAACAGGCAAAATGCGGCAGTTGTTTTCCGGAAAAACCCAGCGATCCCCCTGATATTCAGCCACAATTTCCCCGTTTTCCTGACGAACGGCAATCCGCGGATGGGATCCGGCCAACAGCACTTTGTGATCGAGATCGTGGACAATTTCTGCCAGGCCGTCCCGCAGGGCGATGAAGTCGATCACATAGCCCTCTTCGTTCAATTCACCCCAGACCGTGCAGCGGACGGCGTAATTGTGTCCGTGCAGCGATTCGCAAATCTCCTCGCCGGCCCCGGTCCGAAATGTAATAAAGTGCGCCGCACTGAAAACCAGTTGCGGCTTGACCAGTTCTACCGAAAAATTCCCGCTCCGTTTCATCGATTTGTTTCCCCTCCCGCGGCTAACCGGTGATTCAGCGAAACCGGCTGGCCTAACGGAATTTTTCCATTCCAGAACTGAACAAACAACATGGCCGCCAACAAATCCGCCGTGGCCCCGGGATTTCGCCGATTGCCGTCCGATCGCATCCAGAAATCCATTTCGGCCACCGAATCAAGAAACGGGTGCCATCCCCCGGAAAGCTGCGCAAGCGATTCCGAAGCCATCGCCCGCGCCCGCGCGGCAACTGCGGTTCCGCATTTCCTTTCAATCAGTGTGTCGCCCATCTCCGCGATCATCCGCACATGCGTCACCAGGACAGCCCGCTCCAGCGACCCGAACTGTTTCAGGTTTCTCTGCAATTCCACATCGCCCCATTCAATGACGTCGGCAAATCCGCTGGCATACTGCCTGGCCACCAGATCACGACTGGCCGCCATCTGCATGGCGGCCATCAGGTCCGGAGTGTTTTCCGTCCACACGTCCGATTCCGGGGCAGAACCCAGTCCACCCGGACTGGCAACACGAATCGCTTTGTAAACCTGTTGACCGTCCTGTTCGCCCATTCCTGCCAAAAAATTCTGCATTTCGCATACAGACAGTTGCTGCTCCGCAGCCGCCAGGCTCGCAAGAGGGACGAGCAACAACACAATTCCGAGGTTGGGGTTGTTTCCTGTCGCGGCCCGTGTCTCAG
>JBGSVU010000210.1:0-17192 GCA_041752775.1 Pirellulaceae bacterium
CCATTTCCAGTCCGCGCGTTCATCCGATTTTAACCATGCCAATTCGGCAGCGGAATGGCCGTTGCCTGCAATTTGCAAATAAACGCCGGGGAGCTGGATCGGTCTGGAAGGCAAAGCGTATCATCTGGCAACCAGAATAAAACTGTTTGCCCGGATTAATTGAACCCCAGTATTTTTCGGATTTCCTCACAGGTATCAAGTGCCGCCTGACGCCTTTCAGGATCTGAATCATTGTCGCTCGAGAGTGTCGCCAAATCATTCGCAATTTCCGAGAAATGTCGAAATATCGCTTTTTCGTTTAGGTCGTAGGCAAGGAAGACGAGACCAGAGCGATACCTGATGTGACTTCTTCCGACAATAGTTTCGGCAACGAGAACTTTGGAATGCTTGGGAAGTCTCGGTACAATCCTTTCAGTTGTTTCATAGATTTGCCAAAGCGTATCGACCGTTTGTAATTGCTGTACAAGGTCTTCCATTTGAGAGTGAATGTGCCACAGATCGCTGGGTCTTGTTTTTCGGTTATTCAGTTTGGTGGCCGCGCAAGCAATAGCTTCGCAGGTCCATTCGCGTTCCAATTTCTCCGAGATGGCGAGCCGACGATACTCGTGATATCTGTCCGGGTATTCGCGACTCATGTGAAATGAGCTGCACCCCATCGCTTGGAAGTACTTTTTGGCGCGAGTAATCGTATCGATCTTGGTAGTCGCAATATCCATCGCAATTACACTGTATCAGCCGAACGAATTGCAATCTATGCGTCGGGGGGAGTTGAGATGGTGCCCTCGGTGGGGCTCTGTTCCCCGATGTTTAGATTGGCCATCCGCCAGAGCCGACGGAGCCGTGCATCCGGTACAGGTGGCCCCTCGAAATTTCACGCGGTGAATCCCGTGGGGCCACACCGTCGCAAACGGAATCAGTTTAGCCCTGTTGACGCCGGACGGCAAGCTTTTCACGCCTTATCCGCAGCCGCAAGAATCTATAACACTGCACAATATTTTATTGCGATGGGCCATTGCCAGCGGAGTCGGCATGACGGGCGCGTCGCCTACCTCAGTGTCCCAACTCCTGGAAAACGTCCGCGTTGACCGAACGGCGGCCAACGGCTGCCAACTCAGTCACACGTCCTTTGCGAATTCCGCCACCGAAAGCATGGAAACAGACCATCAGTCGAACACGCAGGACACCAGCCCCACGACGGTATCACCAACTTCGTGCACTTCGTGTCCTTCGTGGTTGTTGCCCCCCGCTGGCCGGACGTCAAAAAAGAACCGGGATCATACGTCCTCAGGGAACCAAATCCCAAGAGCAGAAAAATCGCTCGCCACTCCCGCCTCCCGCCTCCCGCCTCCCGCCTCCCGCTTCCAGCCTCCCGCCTCCCGCTTCCAGCCTCCAGCCTCGCACCTGCCACAAGCATCGGCTCCGTTCGGTCCAGCGTCAACTCAACGCAGAACTCACCGCTCACTACGCAATGTCAAATTCCTGGTGGTTTTATGCTGCTACTTGGGTTGAGCTTCCGGTTTGGCCCAGTTGTTCAACCGTTCAAGATACAAATACGATTCAACGAATTCACGATGCTCTTTATCGCTCATTTTTTCTAGTAGTTCAAGCGCGGAGACATAGCTGGCAAGATTACCATTCGATGAGAGGAATTTACCATCTGACACGAAGCTGACCGATTGATCGTCTTGCACGGTCAAGGCGGGATACTTTTTCTGTAGTTCTTCGCCGCCACCAATAAACGTCACAATTTTGCGGCCATCGGCAATCCCGGATTCGCCAATCAATTGCGCGCCCGCACAGTTGCTCATCGTGAAATCAGAATTGACGTTCTGCTTTTTGATAAACGTGACAATTTCGCCATTCTGAACAATCTCAGTCATGTCATATGCACTTGGCACTACCAAGACGGTTAGTTTCGGGCAATCATCGAATATGTAGTCGGGTAGAACCCGCAGCCCGCTCTCGGTGGCTACGGGTTGATTCGTTTCCGCCACGGTCACGACGTTGAACAACTTTGTGCCGTCTTTGCGCGGCTTGGAGAAAACGTCGATGGGCGCTGTCACCTCAGTCATGAGGACATCATTAAATAGGATGACACCGATTGTTGGTAGACTTTCATCAAACGTCTTACGACGAGTATCCAAGTTGATGACGCAACTTTGCGATTGAACCGACGGAGACGACTCGTGCGCCGGAGGAACCGCCGTAGCCGAATGTTGAACATCGCGACGATTACATCCAGACGCGACGATCAGCAGCGGCATCAGGAGAATTACGAGTATCTTCATGTTTGGATTCCTCTGAGCGCCTTTGCCGCATAACGTATCGCAATCTATGCGTCGGGGGGAGTTGGGCTGGTGCCCTCGGCGGGACTCGATGTCCTGACAACACCGCCGTCAGTCTATCCGGGGAAGTCATTGTCAGCAAGTTTTTTCGCCCCGCCCACAGTCGCAAGTGCGCCCACCAAGGACTGGTCAGCCTGTTTACCATCCTGTGAGGTGGTCCACGGTTGAGGAGAGTTACTTTACTTTGGTTTTTATCTTTCGATCTCTTCCGTCAACCTCTCTTTCTCTGCGTGCCACTTATTCAGTTCGTCGGCGTTGCCGTTAACAGTATAGAGTTCGATCAGGCGATCGAGAGTTTCTGCGAGCGTTTGGGTTCGATTGGATTCCGCGATGGAAGGGGCGCGTTGTTGCAGTCCCTCGTAAGCGGCGGGCAAAAGTTTTTCCGCCTCCGCGAGGAACCTGGTTTGTTCTGCCCGCTCGATAGTCCCGGTTGCCTGCTTCAGGAACGCTCCGCCAAGCAACGATTGGACGTTGAACGTGTTCCATGCATCCGGTGTAAGCGTTTGGCGATTTTCCAGTCCTTCGGCGAAGAGTTTCCCGGCCTGTCCTGGATTGCCGACCGTCATGTAGTCTTGGCCATTCGAAACCAGAAGATCGGCCAGTTCGATGGAAGCATTTGGCAGATTTTTCCTCGCTTCGGCCAATTCGCCCCGGGCCAGGGCATCGAATTTTTCTCCCCGCTGGCCTTTAATGTAGGCATCCCGCAAATGCAACTTGACTTCGGCCAACGATGGAATCCGCGTGCTGCTTTCAAACGCCTCCTCCAGCAGCGGTATGGCATCGTCCAGTCGCCCGGCGCCTTTGTAGTTCGCTCCCAGATTCGCGACGGTCAGTTGTGTATCCGGATGTTCTCTGCCGAGTTTGTTGATTTGCATTTCAAGCACTGCTTCGAGCAGGGGCACTGACCGGTCCAGCTGTTTGGTTGACCAGTAGCCGATCGCCAGATTGTTCATGCTGGTCATCGTTACGGGGTGATCTGGGCCGAGTTTCTTTTTCATTAACGGCAGCGTTTCCTCCAGCAGTGGCAGCGCTTTGTCCAGTTGACCGGCGTCAAGATAGCCCAGGGACAGACTGTTCATGCTGATCAGCGTTTGGGGATGGTCGGGGCCGAGCTGGCTTTTCATCAACGGCAGCGTTTCCTCCAGCAGCGGCAGCGCTTTGTCCAGTTGACCGGCAACGCGGTAGCCATCCGCCAGACTGTTCATACTGATCAGCGTTTGGGGATGGTCTGGGCCGAGCAGGTTTTTTGTCAGCGCCAGCGTTTCTTCATACAGCGGCAGCGCCTTGTCCAGTTGACCGACAGAGCTGTAGCCATCCGCCAGGCACCCCATACAGCTCAGCGTCTCGGGGTGGTTGGGGCCCAGTTTGCTTTTCATGAGCGCCAGAGCGTTTTTGTACATCGGCAATGCCTTGTCCATTTGACCTGCAGAGTGGTAGCCCCCCGCCAGATTTGCCATGCCAACCAGCGAATGGGGGTGGTCAGCGCCAAACTGGCTCTTCAACAGCGCCAGTGTTTCTTCATACAGCGGCAGCGCTTTGTCCAGTCGACCGGAACTTTCGTAAAGCCTTGCCAGATTATTCATGCTGCTCAGCGTTCGGGGATGTTCGGGGCCGAGAGTTCTTTTCGTCAGTGACAACGTTTCCACCATCAGCGGCAGCGCTTTGTCCAGTTGACCAGCGTCGTGGTGCCCCGCCGCCAGATTGTTCATGCTGCTCTGCGTTTTGGGGTGGTCGGGGCCGAAAGTCTCTTTCATCAGTGACAGCGTCTTTTCCATCAGCGGCAGCGCCTTGTCCAGTTGACTGGACTTGAGGTAGCCCGCCGCCAGACTGTTCATGCAGTTCAGCGTATCGGGGTGGCTGGGGCCGAGAATACTTTTCATCAGTGATAACGTTTCTTCCATCAGCGGCAGCGCTTTGTCCAGTTGACTGGAATCAAGATAGCCCAGGGCCAAGTCGTTCATGCAGTTCAGTGTATCGGGGTGGTTGGGGCCTAGATTGCTTTTTAGCGTTTCAACTGACCGCTCAAGTATTTCGATTGCTTGCACGTACTGCCCCAGTCCAAGCAAGGAGCGACCGAGTCCGTTCTGCATTATTGCCACTGTCAGTGGATCGCCGATGGCTGAACCCTCCAATTCCTTACTGGCTTTTTCCAGGTTGCCACGCAATGCGTTGCGCAGATCCGAGACCTCGTAATATTCGGCGTTGGGGTTGAGATCGGCAAAAACTGACCCGAGAATCTCGTTCCCTTTGCGGGCAAAGGCCAAATTGGTCTCTGCTTCCTGGCGACGGCGTTCAGACTCTTCTTTGGCTAGAATGGCTTCTTTGCGCTGCCGGGCTTCCTCTGCCAGCGCGGCAACTTTTGCGACTACTTCCCTCTTGGCAATTCTCTCCTGGCGTTTTGCTTCCCATAGTCCAAGTCCCGACCCCACAATTCCGCCAATTAAAGCCAGCACCACCAAAGAGGCAGAAATCACCCCCAAGCGGTTCTTCCGCACGAACTTTCGGAACCGATAGTTCAACGATGGTGGACGTGCAATCACCGGTTCACTGTTAAGATATCGGCGGATATCGGCTGCAAAGCCGGAGGCGGATTCATAGCGGCGGGTCCGGTCCTTTTCCAGCGCTTTCATCACGATCCAGTCGAGGTCGCCGGCCAGTATCCGCTTCAGACGAACACTGTCCGTACGACGGAGCCCTGTAATACCGGAGACCTTTTCGTCAGTGCTACTGTCCAGTTTTCTGCTTGGTTTTACCGGTTCCTTGTCCCGGATGAGTTCCAACACTTTCAGCGCCGCCTGACCCCTGATGGAAGAATCATCGAGTGGCGTGCTGCCGGTCAGGAGTTCGTACAGGATGACTCCCATGGCGTAGATATCCGCCCGGGTATCAATATCGGCGTTGTCCAGGCAGGCCTGTTCGGGACTCATGTATTTCAAGGTCCCCAGAATTTGCCCGACGCCTGTGAACAACGATTGATCGGTCAGACGTTGCTGACTCTCCATGGCCTTGGCCAGACCAAAATCGATGATCTTGGGGACCGCCACGCCGTCCTGCAGGCCAACAATGATGTTGCCGGGTTTTAGATCGCGGTGAATGATTCCTTTCTGGTGGGCGTGCTGGACCCCGGAGCAGACATCGCCAAACAGCTTCAATCGATCGTCAACGGAGAGCTGGTTCTCGTCGCACCACGTGGTCAGCGGCTTGCCGGCGACCAACTCCATCACGAAAAACGGTTGCCCTTCGGCGGTTGTACCGGCATCGAGAATCCGGGCAATATTCGGATGATTCATCAGGGCCAGCGCCTGCCGTTCGGCTTCGAAGCGGGCAATGATCTCTTTGGAACCGACACCGTCCTTTATTAGCTTCAGCGCGACCCGCCGTTTGACGGGCATTGACTGTTCGGCCACCCAGACCTCCCCCATCCCCCCGGCACCGATCCGCTGAATCAAGCAGTAGGGTCCAATTTGGCGGGAGGTCGGCTGGTTTTCCTCAACTATCCGGAAAGTTGTATCTTCGGCTTCGGTTGGACATGGCGGGGAGGGATGACTCCTCGGTCCATGTTCCAGCGTGGCATTTTCGTCCGGAGGTCTTACCGCTTCGGAAACGTCTCGTATGCTCCGGGTCGGTTCATTCGGGAATGGCATCGATGGGGGTTGGTTCATGCCTCAGCCACATTCCTGTTGAATCAGTGTGAAAATTCAGCGCAATCCTGGCTCTTTGTCTCCAGTTTTTAAATGTACTTCACAGGGGATTGGCATGATATCCTGAGGTGGGCCAATACGGGCGCCTTCATGTGAGCAGTTGGAAACGGGAACAGGTTTCCAGATCCTCAGGATTCTCTGCAAATCGTCTGCTCGATTTCGCCCGACCGCCGGATGCGGCCCCGCATGTTCGTTTGAGCGTTGCCAGAGATTTCGCGGAATTTGCCGCATCGGGCTCTCGCGGCATGGCGTTTTTCCGGATCGCCCATCGGCGGCAGTTTGACCGCCCACCTGCCACACGATGACACTGGACTGGTCGTATGCAACGGAACCGCGACACCATCCCAGTCAGGATGTTCCCTGTGCATTTTCGCCGTCTTCATCCTCGCCCAAAAATGATCCACAATACTTGCAGACATGGGCGTTCAAAAAGATGGATTCATAACAGGCGGGACAGTTCCGGTACTGGGCGCCATGGGCCCGGTCGACTCGCATTCTGTCGCCGAACAGGCCACTGACTTTGCTGGCCGGCATCCAAATTCCTTCTTCACCCTGACGCACCTTATCGCTTTTTGAGATCTGTCCGGCCAACGCCAACTGCTTCAGTTGGTGCGGAGAAACAGGGCCTTTTGTGCCATCAGAGGTGTGAACGTACCAACGCGCTTCTCTGCGAGACATTGCATAGATCCTCCTAAATCGAGAATGAGCAAAAACCCACCGATTTGCTTGGGATCAGAAATTCTGGTGCGAATTCAGCCGGGAGAGCATCCTTTGCAATACCGTCACCTTAGCAGGCCAGGCAAAATACCCATACCCCACTACGCAAATTGCTGGCTAAAATAGGAATTTGTGGTATGGGGCATGTCGGCCTCGATCAGGGCATATCAGCAGGCCATGCAAAGCTGTCGTGGTGGGTGACAAAGCAAACGCCTCACGGCAAGTTTCTGGCAAAAAAACGCCAAAGTTGCCCCAAAGCTGCCAAAAAGTGCCTCTGTGAAACCGCGACCGATCCACGGGGGAACTTTCAGGTGAGCGGAATCAATAGCCAATCCCCGCTGATTGCCAGGTTGGGCCTGCTCGACGGGCATGGGGTTACCGGAAAAGGAGCGCCGATCCTCAAGCACCTCTGGGAATCGATTGACCATCTTCGCCCGAACGTCGGATTAGGACTCGCATGTCGGGTGGAATGGGGAGAGTCACCCGAGAGGGTGACCCTTACCTGATTCGTCCACGTTATCGCTAATTCTGCGTCACTCTTTTTCGATTCGATTTGCCGTAACGGTTCCAATCACAGCCATCTTCTGATTGCGCGCCACTACGCCACCGTATTCAACGTCTGTTTCGGCGTCCGTCGCCGGTCTCCGAGGCCAAGGTTGACTCAAAAGCGACAACGGAATATCCTGTTTTACATGAGATCCCCTCTGCTGGTGTTACTTCTGATTGTCACCTTGTTGACTTGCCCAATGCGTTGCTCGGCTTGCGATTCGCATGCGACGCCTGGCGAAGAAAGTGCGCGGCTGTCGTGTGAGTGCTGCTCGCACCCTTTGCAGACCCCGGTTTCTGAATCTCCGGAACCACGCAATCATGAGTGCGGGTGCCAGTGCTGCGTGTGTGAAGGCGCGATCCTGGCCAGTTCCATTGAGCTTTCGCCGATTGTCGCTGCTACCTGTTGGTTGCAGCCGCTCCATCTAGAACTTCCCAACCATGCCGGTTCGATGATTTTCAGCGGCAGAGGTTTCATCGAGCCCTTGGGGCACACTCTTTTCGGTCGCGGTGCGCGAATCGCATATCAATCGTGGCAGATCTGAGCCACGCGATCTGATCAGCGCGTCTCCTGAGCCGCTGTCATTCAACTTCCCGACGCCTTTCCAGGTGCGTTAGCCTTTAGGCTTGATGATGCGCTCAATGCTTCCATTTCCCAAATCAATTTGCACAATGTCTTTGCAATTCACAATTGGAGTTTTGAAATGGCCGGTTCATTTCATGTAGCCAGCACGATTCTGGCGACATTCCCGTTTTGCTTTGCTTTCTCCTCGGCAGGCATTGCAAATGATCGGGAGAGAAAAAACACGGCCACGACCTGCCGTGAAAAGCGTGTTGGTTGCGTAAAGACAATCACCTGCCGTTTCGAAAACGAAAAACATGTTGCCAGGGTTGAGTGCAACATCGAGAAGAAGTCCGTAACGCCAACTCCGAATGACCGTGTCAGACTGGCGGCCAGAGCGGTGCGGGAAATCATGGGCGGCTTCCCCAGGACTCTCGCAAGGCCTGGTTCGCCCGAAGGAACTTTTACGTCCAGGACGAAGTGAGAGTTCCGTCATGCTGCTGCCCTGGGATTACGGTGTTCGCAATTTGGCCAGGCGACCGGTGCGCACTCTACTAACGATGATGGCATTGGCCACAGTCGTGATGCTGGTGTTTGTGGTCGTCGGGTTCATTCGTGGCCTTGAGCAGTCGCTCGCCGTAAGTGGGGATCCGAATGTTGTCTTGATCTATTCCGTCAGCTCAGAAGAAAACATCGAAAATTCGTCCATTGCGGCTCGAACGCCCGCGCTGTTGACATCCAGCCTGGACGTCACGGCAAAGCGATTTGGACTCACGCATGCATCGCCCGAGCTGTATGCAGGAACTCGCGTGACGAGCGAAGGAAAAGAAGCGGGCCTTGGTTTGGTTCGGGGAGTAACGCTCGCTGCGCCTCTCGTCCGAAGATCAGTCAAACTCATTGAGGGAAACTGGCCCGGCGATGGCGAAGTTATGGTTGGACGATTGGTAGCAGCCAAACTCGGGAGTAAAAATGAATCGATGTCAACAGGAAAGGTCATCGAGTTCGAAGGACGCACCTGGACGATTAGCGGAAGATTTGCTGCTGGTGGAGCCGCCTACGAGTCCGAAATCTGGTGCAGGCTTGCCGACTTTCAAACCGCCACAAAACGTCAGGATATTGGCCTGGTCGCACTGCTATTGTCGCCCAGTGGTTCCGCCGCTGAAGTTGAGTTGTTTTGCAAGGAACGAACAGACCTGGAGCTTCGTGCGATTCCAGAAACAGATTACTACCAAACACTGCAGCAGCACTACAAGCCTGTTCGTTTGTTGGCGTGGCTGGTGGTGATGTTGGTGTCAGGCGCAGGGATCTTCGCAGGGCTTAACATGATGTATGGCGCAGTTGCGGGACGTGTTCGGGAAATCGCGACGCTTCAGGCAATCGGCTATCGGCGACGAGCGATCCTCGTCAGCCTGATTCAGGAAGGAGTGCTGATGTCAGCTGCAGGATCACTTTTCTCAGGAATGATCGCACTGACGATGCTGAACGGTATGGCAGTGAGATTTACGATGGGGGCATTCACGTTGCGTATTGACAGTGCCGCCATCTTGATCGGTTGTGGGGTTGGAGTGCTATTGGGTGTCGTTGGGGCGTTGCCTCCGGCACTAAAAGCGTTGCGAGCAGAAGTCGCAACCAGCCTTAAGGCTATTTGATAATTGAATAACTGGCGTTTTTTCACATTTGGAGCGTAATCATGAAAGCCTTTCAGTTTTTCGTGTTGGTTGTTTTCGCCGTTGGTGCAGCAGGCTGTAACCCGGAAAGTGCGATTGAACCCGCCACAGGCAGCAGTCAAACCAGTTCGATTTATCTTGCCCAAAGCGAACCTGAAGGTGCAATTCCAGTAGGTGAGGCGCGCGACAGGAGCGAAGATGGTCAGGAGGTTACTTTGGTCGGACGAATCGGTGGATCGAGCAAGCCTTTTGTGGACGGACTGGCCGCATTCACGATTGTTGATCCCAAAGTTCCGTTCTGCGCACCTGACGAAGGCTGTCCGACACCTTGGGATTACTGCTGTGAAACCAATGCCGTAAAGAGCAACATTGCGACCGTCAAAATCGTCGACGAAGCAGGAAAGCTGGTCGCCGGGAGTGCTCGCGACCTGTTAAAGGTCAAAGAGCTTTCCCTGGTGGTCGTCAAAGGCAAAGCCAGACGCGACGATCAGGGCAATCTTACGGTGGCCGCGAACCAGGTCTTTGTTCGGCCGGGCGAGTAAACATGGCTGAGCCTACACTTGATCTGAGTCAGCTGGCGCTGGATCGTACGCCTGGGAGCAGTCCCGTGCGCAAATCACCGCTTTCGCACAGGAAGCGGTGGCTGTCACGATATGCGTTACCTGTCGCGATCCTGGCAGGTTTTTTGACATTGGTTATAGCCGCTGCGGGAAATCGATTGATGCCCGCACGATCGGTAACCGTAATGCCAGTGATCGTGAAACGATCCGAGGTTCAGCAGTCTGGCTCGACGCTTTTTCAGGCACCAGGATGGATTGAGCCACGTCCGACGGCGATCAGTGTCGCGGCGATGGCTCCCGGAGTAATTGAAGAACTGTTGGTGGTGGCTGGACAAACCGTTGAGAAAGGCGACGCAATTGCGAACCTTGTTGCCATCGATGCCGAACTGGCACTTCGCCAGGCTCAGAACACTCTTGCGATTCGCGAAGGGGAACTCAATAGGTCGAAGGCCGAATTGTCTGCGGCCCGCATCCGTGTTGAGAATCCTGTGCACCTTCAAGTTCAGTTGGCAGATGCACAAAGCAATCTCACCAGGGCGAAAACCGGGTTGGCCAAGCTGCCGTACCTGATAGAAGCGGCCATTGCAAACGTCAAGTACGCGCAAATCAGCATGGAAGGCAAACAATCTGCGCGGGGTGCGGTCTCAGGCAACATCATCGCCAGGGCTGAGAGCGAGTACGCCGTCGCGTCCGCCAATTTGAACGAACTTCAGCAGCGTCAGCCCAACTTGCAGCGCGAGGTCGAAGCACTTGAGAATGTTGTTGCAACACTGGAGCATCAATTGAGACTGTTGGTCGAAGAGAAACGACAACTGGCGGAGGCAGAAGCCAGGGTTCAGTCAGCGAGGGCCTACTGCGAGGAAGCCAGAATCCAGGTGCAACAGGCAGAACTGGCCATCGATCGAAATACGGTAAGGGCCCCAATGGCGGGACGCATCTTGCGATTGGTCACAGCCCCAGGCTCGCGCGTCATGGGTTTGGAGACCAACGCTGGGCAAAGTTCCAGTACGGTTGTCGAGATGTACGACCCTCACAGCCTCCAGGTGCGTGCCGATGTGCGGCTGGAGGATGTCCCGATGGTGTCTGTTGGGCAACCTGTTGAAATTGAAACGGCTTCCGCATTGCAGGTCATTCACGGGCGAGTGTTACAAGTGACCAGCTCCGCCAACATCCAGAAGAACACACTCGAGGTCAAAGTCGCTTTGCTTGATCCACCAACGACTGTCAGCCCCGAAATGCTGGTGACCGCGACGTTCCTTGCTCCTCAAAACACAACTTCGGGAAATCCCGCGAGTGAGAGCGAGCAACTGTTCGTGCCTGGTCAACTCGTGCAATCTTCCGGGGCAGGCTCATTTGTCTGGATCGTCGATGAATCTTCTGTCGCTCGAAAACAATCGATTGAGATAAAAAACAAAAGCGTGGGAGAGCTTGTGGCGGTCGAGTCTGGCCTGAGAGTCACCGACAAGCTAATTACAACAAACCCAGAAGGCTTGCGTGACGGTGCGCGGGTTCACGTGACCGGCGACTACTTGACAATAGGAATTAATTAAATGGCACTCGTAGAACTTCATGGTGTGACCAAGAGCTTTCGCAAGGGCGACGAAACGATCACGCCGCTCGACGACGTCAGCATGAACATTGAAGAAGGCGATTTCATCTCGCTGATGGGGCCAAGCGGTACAGGAAAAAGCACGCTACTCAACCTGGTTAGCGGCATCGATCGGCCCGATTCAGGCACGATTGTCGTTGACGGAACCGATGTGACAAAGCTCACTCGCACTCAACTTGCGGATTGGCGAGCGGCAAACCTTGGCTACATCTTTCAAACGCACAATCTGATTCCCGTGCTAACTGCTTACGAGAACGTCGAGCTGCCGACACTCCTGTTGAAACTGTCGGCATCCAGACGTCGACAGCGGGTCGAACTGGCTTTGGAAGCAGTCGGCTTAAATGATCGGGCCAATCACTATCCACGCCAGTTGTCAGGCGGACAGGAACAGCGTGTGGGCATTGCGAGAGCCATCGTGGCTCACCCAAAAGTTGTGGTTGCTGATGAACCAACCGGCAGCCTCGATACAGAAACCAGTCAGCAGGTTCAAGTCTTGCTGCAGCGACTGAATCGTGAGCTGAATATCACCATGCTCATGGTCACGCACGATAGCGACGTGGCTGGCATAGCGACCAGGCAATTGGTACTCGATCGCGGCAAGTTTGTGGAGCGGGCTGTGGGAGCGGCGCGATGATTGCTTACGTAATAAAGACTCTTTGGCGACATCGGACACGGACCCTTTTGACGGTCAGCGGTTCGGCAGTGGCCATGTTTGTGTTCTGCTTTGTGGGCTCCGTGCAGGAAGGCCTTCATCGGCTAACGACGGGTTCCGATGCCGATCGCAGCTTGATCGTGTTTCAGGAGAATCGTTTTTGTCCAACCCCCAGCCGACTGCCTGAAGACTATGCCCGAAAGATTCGCGAAGTCACCGGAGTCCGCGACGTGATGCCTGTTCAGGTATGGACCAACAACTGTCGCGCCAGTCTGGATATCATCGTCTTCAACGGAGCAGATCCATCGCAGCTTCAGAAGTCGCGTCCCTTGACGCTTGTGAGAGGCAGTTGGGAACAATTCCAGTCGCACCGGGATGCAGCGATTATTGGACAAAACATAGCCAATCGACGTGGGCTCAACATTGGCGACCAGTTCTCGATTGGTGAAATTTCGGTACAAATTGCGGGAATTTTCCAGTCAGCCGTGCCTTCCGAGGAAAACCTGATTTACACAAGTCTCGCCTTCCTGCAATACACTCGAGGTCTGGACGCGGCCGGCCTGGTAACCCAACATGAAGTCTCGTTAACTGAAGACGCTGATCCCGATCGCGTCGCAAACGACATCGACTCAAAACTTCGAACTGGTTCCGTCGCGACCAAGACGCGCCGCAAAGGAGCCTTCCAGGCCAGCACACTGTCAGATCTTGTCGACCTTATCGGTTTTGCACATTGGCTCGGCTACGCGTGTGTTGGCCTTGTATTGTCGCTGGTGGCTACAACCACTGTCATGAGTGTTCAGGATCGCATCAGAGAGTACGCGGTGTTACAAACCATCGGTGTGCGTCCGCTGACAACCATGCGATTGGTGCTTATGGAAAGCACGCTGTTGTGTGTGGTTGGAGGAGTATGCGGTACATTGCTGGCTATGACCGCGCTGGGTCTTGGTGGTTTTGCCATCGGAGCAGAAGGTGCCACCATCGCCTTTCGGCCAACACTGGGCCTCGCCGTTTCGGGCACAATTGTGTCTGTGCTCGTCGGGATTTTGGCAGGATTGGCTCCGGCGATTCAGGCTTCAACAGTGCCAATAGTCAATGCGCTTCGGCAGCCTTGATGATTCAACCCTGGAAATGAGTAGCGACCTGGTTTTCGTTTTTCGCACATCAGGGCCTTGCAAAAGGGCTCTGAATTGCAAAATATTTTCCATTTCAAAACGCCTCATTTCCGCAAGCGCCCACCGGGACCATTTTGATTATTGGCGATCGGGTGGGTTTCTGCGGGTGGCGCGTTTTTGCGATTTTCTTTCGGCGCGGTCGGTGCGTTCTTCGATCCGGTACTGGCGGATCGATTCGGGATGGGCGGCCCCCCAGTTCCAGGGGAGCAAAGCGGTGTAATCGGTGCTGCCCGAAAGCAACTGCTCAAGGACGTCCTTCACGTAACGCCAGACATCCAGATCGTTGCGAATCGCGCTGCTGACCAGTGTGAAGAATCCCGCTGAACGCTCGCCTCCGGCTACGCTGCCTGAAAACAGCCAGTTCTTTCTCCCAAGCGCAATCTGCTTCATCAACTGCTCCGTCTCATTGCTGTCGATCGGAATCGATGCATCATCGATGTACCGGGTCAGTTCCATAAAATGGTTGCGAACGTACTGCAGCGCACGGCCGAAATCGCTCTTCGGAAGAATCACATTCGTCGTCCGGGTCCGGGCCTCCGCCAGCCACTCGCGCATCCGCTCCCAAATCGCGCGGGATTCACTCTGGCGCAGCAACAACCGCTCCCCCGCAGAAACATTCCGCGCCCGATCCTCAATGTCGTACAATTCCCCGAACCATTCCATCCACTGGCGACGTTCGGCCGGAAAGGCTGTGGACTCGCGAATCTTTCGCCGCGCATGCGCCACACAGGCCGCGCGCATAATCGAGCCTGCCGAATGCACCGCAATCGATTCGAATCCGTGCCAACAGTCGCCCATCAGCGTCCCCGCATAATCGGCGAAGAACAACTCCGGACCATCGCGATGACGGCTGACCGTGAAATCAAACACGTTCAGCTTGACGGTCACTCCGCGATAAGCCCACATCTTGGCATTGATGCTCGGCTTGTTGTTTTCCAGTGCCTTTGAAAAAACTTCGGCGATCCGGCGTTCTTTCGGGTTATCCGGATTCAGCTTCGGAATGTTCTTCGGATAAAGCAGCGTCACGCCCGTATCGTCACAGCCGATCACCGAATCCTGCTGCACCGTCTTCTTGAAGAATTCCAGCAGCGGAATCAGCAGCACCGCACAGCCCGAAAGAATATTCAGCAACGTACTTCGCCCAGGTGTCCAGCCATTCCCCGCGAACCAGTCCTGCTGGCGATTGACCGGCATGTGATAACCGAACTTCGCATTGATGATCTCGGCGGCAACGCTCGCGTCGTACTTGTTGCCCTGAACAATCGCTGGCGGACGCTCGGCCGAGGTGATCCCGCACAGCGGTTCGGCCGGGCAGGCGTACTTCGGATACTTCGTGACGCGGACTTTCAGCGATGGCGGCGTGAGCTCAAGCGTTTCCGTTTTGTCCCACATCGCTTCGGGAAGCAAGGTCTTTTCGCCATGCGTATCGCACTGTTTCTGCTCCTCGGTAACGTCGGCCACGACTTCGTAGCGGGGCAGACTGGCCGGAAGACTGTCGTCGCGTTTCTTCTTCGGCTTGCGGCGATGATGGGCTGGAATCAAATCCGCTTCCTCGACCGCTTCGGCGAGTCCCGCGGCCGCGTCGATCGCATCGGGCGTGTTGCCAAAATCAATCCGCAACTGGTCCGGGCTGGCAATGTAGCGCTCGCTGCGGGCGGCAAACCGCTGCTGCCAAAGTTTCAGGTAAGCCTGCTCCCAGTCGTCTCGTTGCTGCTGGACTTTGAGAATCAAGTCGTCTTTGAGCGCAAGTTGATGATCTTTCGCTGCAAGCTGATCGTTCTTGACAGCGAGTTGCTCATCCCGGTCAGCGATCAGCTGGAGCAATTCACTTCGCGAAAGTGTGTCGGTGTCTTTCATGCACCAAGAATACGGGGCCCAGCCGTACAGGCCAGGCCCCGTGAAGACTTTTTCTGAAAAAGTCAAAACTTTTTTCAGGCCGTCTATGCCGCCTGATGATTCATCCGTTTTCGCCGCTTGCTGGAAGCCACCAGCGAGACTCCCGACAACAACATCGCCAGCTGCGTCGCATCGATCTGCAGCCGACAGGAATCACCATCCGGCTTCAGTTCTTCAAACGTGCCCGCTTCGAGCAGCCGGTAGTACAGCCAGAATCCGCCCGCCGAAAAGTGCAGCAGTTTCATCCGGTCGCGGCGACGGTTGAGAAAGATGAACAGGCTTCATTCAGTCGGGTCGGCTGCAAATTCGTCGCGCACAATTCCCGACAGTCCGTCGAAACCCTTGCGCATATCAGTCGGCCGGGTGCAGACGAAGATCTTCAGGGAGTCACCGGAGAAATTCAGCATGACCAGCCTCGCGCCGCATCGACGGGTGACTGCAGTGCCCGCTCGAACAATGGGAAGGTCGCGTGGGAGTTACCGTCCAGTTCAATCACGATTCCGTTGGGCAATCGCATCGTGACCATCGCTGAAGTCGCCGGCATCAACTCGATTGCCTGAAACGCGTTTCGGACGGTGCCGGACGCCGAAGCAGAAGTTGACAGTCGCTGGGAGTCAGCCTGAAAATGTGCTTCAGGCCGCAACCGCAGTTTCTTCCTCCAACTGTAGAACGACGGAACGGAGACCCGTTCCGCTGCACAAAACCGGGCGACTGTCTGCCCTGAAACGGAAAACCGCCGAATCCGGTCTCTCCACTGCTGGACCTTCAACGGACAAGACGAACGCGCCATGACTGCTCTCCTTTTGGGAATCAAAGAAAATCCCCAACCTAACAACCAAGTCAATCATGGCCCCGATGGGCGCTTACTCCGCGGCGGCAATTGTGTCGCCGAAGGAAGTACGTGCCGCCCACACGGGAATGCTCCGACGTAGGTCATCGCAAAAATCGAAGTGTGATTCCGCTCAACCCGAGCAGAAAACCGTTGCCCGCCGACCCACGTTCCAACGAAAGTCCGCGCACCAGTCGCGACAACCGGGCAAATCCTCCATCCCAAAGGATATCGCCAAACGAACGATCACCCGGGGCGACGAACGGCCGCCGTAACCGGGCGGCGACGATAGATTTTCCATTTCAATACCGCCCGACTTCGCCGCTCCGGTTCACGGCATGGTTCGTCGGGTTTCCGCGCACGGAATACGCTTCCATCATACATGACCGTCATCGGGTCTGAACACTCGATAGCCAGAGTCAGTTGGATCTGACCACATCAGGCGACCGCATTCGGGGCATTCGTAAATACGCCCGAGGTATCCGTCGGCTTCTTCCGGTTCCCGATGTCCCGTTCTGAATCGCATCTCCGCCTCAATCAGTTCATCATATTCGCGATCTCGAACGGTGAGCAAAGCGTCATCTGGAATCGGAGTAAGGTCATGAATGTATCCACACGGGCATGCAAGTTTCGGCATATCATTTCGCCGCAGTGTTTCTGTTTCGAATCCGTTCACGCGCCTCGCCGGAAATGATCATCGGGACGATCAAGCCGTACACAACGAGGAATGGAATCCCGAGTAGGAGCGTCGGTATCCATGTCGTCCAGTGCGTCGTGGTGAACAGCCATCGCAGCAGATACGTCGCGCCAATGCCAATTGCGAGGATGACTGGCGAGACGATGAAGATCTCGATTGTCGCGAATGCTCGTCTCCGGCGTAGCATTTGTTGGTAATGCTCCTTTCCCGACGAACGGCGGCGGTAACGGGGCCGCCGC
>JBGSVU010000211.1:0-2152 GCA_041752775.1 Pirellulaceae bacterium
AACTGAAAGCTGTTGTCCGTTATGGAGTGAGCGTTGGGTCCAGGTTGGTTTTTCAGAAAAATGGCTGTTATACTGCTGGCCGCGAAGCTGGCAAATTCGACCCAGACTCCTGTTTCGCCACAGCCGAAGTGGTACGACTCATCCCGTGAATTTGAAAAACCTCTGCAAATCTGGATAAAGACAGGAACAAAATGAGCTCATTTTTGCGCACTTCGCTGGTTTTACTTGTTTTTTTGCCCTGGATACCAGGAATTTCGGCAGAGGCCCAGGAAGCCATGTCTGGTCAGCCGGCCAGCCCTGTTGCGAATGACGCGGCGATTGAGCCGCTGGGCCTTGATGCCCGGATCGACAATGCCTTTAAACCTGTGGCCGACTTTTGGGAGTCCTTGATTCTGTATCCCTTTCCGATACCGGGAACCGAGGTCAAAGTTCCAATAGTCCTCGCACTCCTCGTGTTCGGCGCGCTTTATTTCACACTGTATTTCGTGTTCGTCAATATCAGGCGTTTTCCGCTGGCGTTGCGCGTAGTTAGCGGCAAATACGATGCAATTGAGCGAGGCGGCCCGGTTGAATCCGACCAGCCGAACGTTGTCCGGGGGGATCAGCCCAATACAGTCCGCGACGAAGGACACGACGGAGAAGTCAGCCACTTTCAGGCTTTGGCCACTGCAGTGTCCGGAACTGTCGGATTGGGCAACATTGGTAGCGTGGCGGTGGCGATCGCGGTCGGTGGTCCCGGTGCCACGTTCTGGATGATCGTGTGTGGGTTGCTGGGAATGTCAACCAAGTTTGTTGAATGTACGCTGGGCGTTAAATATCGTGACGTGGACGCAGACGGAACCGTGCATGGCGGACCGATGTACTACCTGAAAAAAGGCCTGGCATCGATGGGCATGGCCCAGTTTGGACTGATCCTCGGAGTCCTGTTTGCCATTTTGTGCGTGGGTGCGTCGCTGGGGGGCGGGAATGCTTTTCAGTCCAATCAGGCGACCAGCCAGTTGATTACACTGTTCGGGATTGACCAGAACGTCAACAAAAGCGCGGGGTTTGTTTGTGGCGCGATCATGGCATTTCTGGTTGGTCTTGTGATTATCGGTGGGATCAAGCGAATCGCGACGGTAACCGAGAAGATTGTCCCGTTCATGGCCATCCTTTACATTCTGGCCTGTGCGATCATTCTCGCGATGAATTTTCAGCACGTCGGAACGGCTTTCTCCCAGATTTTTACCGAGGCCTTTTCGATGAAAGCGGGACTCGGAGGCTTCATCGGTTCGATGATCGTGGGCTTTCAGCGGGCTGCGTTTTCAAATGAAGCCGGCGCGGGTTCCGCTGCGATTGCCCATTCGGCCGTCAAAACCCGGTATCCCGCATCCGAAGGAATTGTGGCGCTGCTTGAGCCATTTATCGACACCGTCGTCATTTGCACCATGACCGCGCTGGTCATCATTTTGTTCAATGTCGATGGATCGACATTTGACTACGGCGCAGCTGCAGGTGGTGAAGTCATGATGAAAGACGGCACTGGCGGCCTGAAGGGTGTCGAGCTGACGTCGGCAGCGTTCAAGTCCAACATCAGCTGGTTTCCCTATGTGCTTACGGTCGCCGTCGTCCTGTTTGCCTTTTCGACCATGATTTCCTGGTCGTATTACGGATTGCAGTCGTGGAAATTTCTGTTTGGAAAAGGCCGCGCAGCGGACTTGACATACAAGCTGCTTTTCCTCGCTTTTGTCATCATTGGAGCGTCGGCGAAACTGGAAGCTGTCATCAAGTTCTCGGATGCGATGATCCTGGCACTGGTGTTCCCCAACATGATTGGTTTGATCTTCCTCGCATCCCGGGTCAAAGTTGATCTGAACAAATACCTCGACGCGATAGGCGAAAAGAGATTTTTCAAATAAGCCGAGGCGGGGCTTCCCCAAATCCGTGATTCAGAACATGTCCCCAACGAGTTTTTCGAGGGGGTTGGGTTTTGTGGCTGCGGTGACGATCAGGTGGTCGCCGGTATGCAGCGCGTAGTCGTGTTCGTATTTCACGGCCTTTTTGCCCGGTTGCATGTGGCTGGTCATCCGCAGGACCGTGCCGGATTCCGGAACAGGCCGAACCAGTTCCACTTCGGGGTTCTTGATTTTGGCCAGCGCTCCCGATGCCTCCA
>JBGSVU010000212.1:0-13065 GCA_041752775.1 Pirellulaceae bacterium
GTTTTTTAGATTCATGCTGTCGCCCCCAAAGCCATGCCAGTATGCAGTCTGTATGTCTTCTACAACGTAAATGCCGTCTTGCTCTAGCTTCGGAAACAGCAACTCAAAACTCTTGACAATATGTTCATTAAAATGACTTCCATCATCAATTATCAAATCAATCCGGCCGATTTCATCGCAAACACTCTTCAGGAAATCTTCATCTACTTGACTTCCTTGGAAAATCTTCACGCGGTCTTCTTCGTGCGTTTTTTTTTCATAGATGTCAATCGCGAAAATACTTGCCTTTGGAAAGTATTCCTTCCACATTCGAACTGACTCGCCACCAGCTTTTGGGTCTTCATAGCCACCAACACCGATCTCTAAAAGATTGATCTCCTTGTCTCTGAGATGTTTGAAGAAATGGTGGTAGCGAGGAGTATAGAAGTGACAGCCCCACTTGTCTGTTTTGTGCTTAATCGCCAGTTCAGTTAAATCATCGTTCATCTTATAGAATCTTTGCAAGAATGAGGTCGCATGCTTGAATCTAGCCGTGCTGTGAATGCCTTCTAGGCGAACCGACCCCACGGTTGCGGGGCAAGTTTCAGTCTCGATGTATTGCCGATCGGAAAGAGGGCCATGAGTTCGCTTCGTCTTTTCAGCGTCAAGGTAATCCAGATAGCAACCATTTGCCGCATGGGAGTGATCGGATAGTCTGCGGAACGCGATGATTTTTTCCGACACGTACGGCTAGCTGTCGTAGGCAGACAACTCCGCTGACCAAACTTGCGACTAAACCTACAGGAATTGTTAAGGCGTACTTTTCAGGAAGATAGACATTAAATAGAAATACGACAACCGTCAGCGGTATCATCCAAGCAAGCTGACTCCACACATTCGCTGACCAAGAGAACCCAATCGTTTGCCTGGTGACCAATAGCATGCCGATAGTGGCTACAACATTTAGAGACACGAACGCGACAGACACACCCTCTAGCCCGAGTGCATTGAGTCCTATCCATATCATGCCAAGGTGTATCAAATGAATTGCCGTTTCAAACGCCACAAATAATCCACCTTGTCCCTTGGCTAAAAGACTGAACCCAAGTGGCCAGGCAAGCACTTGGCCCATGCACCCGAGAATAAACCATTTCAACATCTCCGCTGCGGGAGCGAAGTCGCTAGTGTAGAAGAGGGTCAAAGCAAACGGCGCCAAAACCAAGGTGCACATCAAACCTGGGAATGCAAGCAACAGTCCCACCTCGGTTTGCTCGTTTATGAGTCTATTCATCTGCGAGTTGTCGTGGATCGCCGCAGTCAATCTCGGATAATAGTCAGCGCCCATGGCCCCGAGTACAAAATTCACAAACAAAGCAGACAGAGTGAAAGCTGCCGTGAAAATCCCGACACCTATCAAACCGAAATCGCGGGTAATCCAAATCCTCGTGATGTAGGTAACAACCGCAGCAACAATTCCTGGGAATACCATTGCAAGCCCAAGCCTGACGAGCGACCTAGCTTGATTCCAAGATTCAAGCCACGAGGTAGTAACGTTGGCAACGTCAATTCTGCGGGCAAAGTAGGTTGAAATCCCTAACGCAATTACCGACATAATAACTAGCACCGGAACGATTCCGGTAATGCCAAGCCATGCATAACAGGCGATGGCGACAAGGGTACTGGCAAGTGCCCCGAATACTTTGATTCGGGCGAGGTCGCCTATCCTGCGTGTACCTTGGAGAATGGCGCTTTGCCCACCAGCAACATTGCTCAATAATATTGTGATCCCCAGTGCCGCGATCGCCCATGAGTAATCACTCGACCCAAAGCTAAACTTGCTTATCCAGGGTGCTAGTACGCATAGCAATAGCATTCCCACTGCACCTGTAAACCAGCAAACGCGGCGTAGCGTGGTAATCGTCTTCGCAACGCCGTTTTCGTCTCCATCGCCGCAAAACTTGGCTACATCACGAACGCCGCTCGTTTGGATACCCATTCCGGCGATTTTCGCCGTCATCTCGTTAATCGAAAGGTAAATTCCAAGCAATCCAATCCCAGTCGGCCCGATCAGCACGGCGACAAACTTGGTTCTCACCAAACCGATTACTAGATTAATAACTTGAGCGCCACCAATGATTGAACTCGATTCTAGGATCTGCCCATAGCTGCTATCCGTTGCAGGACGAGGCGGGGTTACGCTTTCAGTTTCAATAGGTCTTTCAACTGTAATAGTGCCACTCACTAGATTGATTGCTGGAGTGTTTTCATTGAACTAATAAGTTCACTCGAGACCGTCGCCGCGGCTGATTGTTCCATTTGAGGTCCAATTGGCAGGCTGAGAACTGTTGACGCCAGCTCGATCGCAAGCGGCAATTCAAGATGCTGGAAATTCGAATATGCCCGCGAGCGATGTATGGAAACAGGGTAATGAATTAAGGTTCCAATGTCCGATTCACAAAGTTGACTTTGCAGGGCTTCGCGTTCTGAATGTCGGATTACAAACAAATGCCAAACCGGATCGGCCCAACGCGGCACAAATGGCAGGGCAAGGGGGGGGCTATCAGACGCCAGCGGTGCTAGTTCAGATAGGTACGTATTGGCGATGTGCTTTCGACGATCATTCCATTGATCGAGGCACTTCAATTTGACCCGCAAAAAGGCTGCCTGGAGTTCACTGAGCCGTGAATTGATGCCTGGTTCTTCATAGTGATACTTAACCGGCGAGCCATAGTTTCGCAATGATCGCAATCGATTTGCCAAATGGGCATCGTTGGTGGTGATCCCACCACCATCAGCGAAAGCTCCAAGATTCTTACCTGGATAAAAACTGTGGGCAGCAGCATGGCCAAGGCTGCCGACCCGGCGGCCTTTGTAGCGAGCACCCTGCGCTTGAGCCGCGTCTTCGATCACAACTAAATGATGCCGAGCCGCGATTTCCATGATCGGATCCATGTCCGCAGGCTGACCGTAAAGGTGGACCGGAATGATCGCTTTGGTGCGTGCGGTAATGGCAGCCTCAATAAGATCAGGATCAATGTTGTAAGTCTGGATATCCGGCTCGACAGGTACCGGCGTCGCACCGACTTGAGTCACGGCTAACCAAGTGGCAATAAAGGTGTGGGACGGGACAATGACCTCGTCCCCCGGGCCAACGTCGAACGCGCGAAGAGTCAACTGCAAAGCATCCAGTCCATTAGCAACGCCGATGCAGTGCTCGGCGTCGCAATAACTTGCGTACTCCGATTCGAACGCGGCCAGTTCATCACCCAATAAATACCACCCCGAATTCATGACGCGATGGTACGCGGAGTCGAACTGCGCTTTCAGTTCGTCATAGGCCGGTTTTAACTCAAGGAAAGGTACGTTCAATGTTGTGTCAAGGCCTTTTGGAAATCGGAGTAGTCGCGAAAGTAGTCGGTTTCGTCGTAACGATTAGAAGCTAACACCAAACAGACACTACCGGAAGAAAAATTATCAATCTCACGCCAGATCATTGGGCAAACGTAGAGACCAAAGTAAGATCGGTTGAGGTGAACTCGCTTCTTTTCCGTTCCATCATTCAGAATTACATCAAAGCTGCCAGACATGGCAATGATCAACTGATTCAATTCTTTATGGGCATGACCGCCTCGTTCTGCTCCACCAGGTACGTCATATAAGTAGTAAACCCGCTCAATTGCAAACGGTATGTGTGACTTACCTTCGACAAATGTCAGGTTCCCTCGCTCATCAGCGATTTTGGGAAGCTGAATGATTTCACAATTTGCAATGCTCATTTCTTATCTGTCCTCGCTCTTCAGGTCACGTACGAAGCGAGCTGGGTTCCCAAAAACCAAAGTGTTCGGATCAACGTCATGCGTCACGACGCTTCCAGCGCCAATAATCGCGTGCTGCCCAATCGATACACCTGGTAAGATAGTCGCATTGGCTCCAATCGAGGCTCCACTCTTGACCGTCGTACCTCTCAATTTGAAAACTGTATTCCCACTGCGAGGATACAGATCGTTTGTGAAAGTCACGTTCGGACCGATAAAAACATCATCTTCGATATTGATCCCGTCCCAAATTTGAACACCGCATTTGATGGTTACCCGATCCCCAATAACTACATCGTTTTCGACAAAACAGTGTGAGCAAATATTGCAGTCGCTGCCGATTATAGCATTTGGCAAAACGATACAGAATTGCCATATTCGTGTTCCTGCTCCGATAGAGGTTGACTGAACGTCTGCTAGTGGGTGTGATAGAAATCCCATATTATGGCTTCGGTTTCTGTAACCCTGCTCGCTCAACCAGTCGAGTAACGTAATCACCATAGTCATTGCGATACGCACTTGCTAATTTAAGTACAGAATCAGAATCAATAAATCGTTGTATCAAAGCGATTTCCTCCAGGCACGCGATTTTCAAGCCTTGACGTTTTTCGACTGCAGCGACGAAGTTGCCTGCATCCAGCAAACTATCTTTGGTACCTGTATCCAACCAGGCAAAACCTCGAGAGAAAACCTCGACGCTTAAATCACCTCGCTCCATATAATGACGATTCACACATGTGATCTCCAATTCACCGCGGGCTGACGGCTTCAGGTTTGCCGCTATTTCAACAACGTCGTTGTCATAAAAATACAAGCCTGGAACGGCGAAATTGCTCTTGGGCTGCTTGGGTTTTTCTTCGATCGAAACCGCCAATCCCTGGTCATTAAATTCAACCACACCATAGACAGACGGATCATTGACTTGATATCCAAACACTGTCGCACCGCTCGTTTTGGCAGTTGCCGATTCCAACACCTTGCGGAACCCCTGACCATAGAAAATATTATCACCCAAGACCAAAGCCACAAGATCGGCACCGATAAACTCGGCTCCGATAATAAACGCCTGGGCCAAACCTTCTGGTTTCGCCTGCTCGGCGTAACTAAATGTCATTCCCAGCTCGCTGCCATCGCCCAACAACCGTTGAAACATCGGAAGATCGTGTGGAGTGGAAATGATTAAAATGTCACGAATCCCCGCCAACATCAAAGTTGAAATCGGGTAGTAGATCATCGGTTTGTCATAGACCGGCAATAATTGTTTGCTGATCCCGCGGGTAATCGGGTGCAATCGAGTGCCGGAACCTCCGGCCAAGACGATGCCTTTTCGTACAATCGCGTCGTATGGATTGTCGATCGTTTGTTTATTGTCTGCCGACATAACTCTCCTGACTCTCTGCCACCCACGCTTGCAAGCTGTCTGCGATCGCGGTTTCCACATCTCGAATTTCAACTCCGACACTGCGAAGTTTCGAATTGTCCATCACACAGTTTGAACGAGGGGTTTTGGCCGCAACCTGCATGAACTGCGCTTCCGATGCAAAGAAATCAAACTCCCGATCGATCCCACGGTGCTGCTTAATCAACTCGACGACTCGCCGGGTGGTTACGCTGCCTGTGTTGGTAACGTTATACGTGCCAAAAGGGACTTGTTGAATCCAGCAATCGAGGCAGGCCTGAGTAAAATCATTGAGATGCGAAATCGAGTTTGTCGCCTCCAACAAACGGGAGTAGCGGATCACCTTGGACAGATAGTTGCGACCGTTGTCCTCGTGATTGAACGGGATTCGCAGTCGCCAAATGAAGACATCATCACATCCGGCCAGCGTCTCCTCACCCAACGCCTTGCACCCGGAATACCAACTGCAGTTGTCGGTTCGAAAACAGAAGTTGGGCTCGTCGCTTTCACGAAATCCGCTGCCATCGGGGCGGGACCCGGTGAAAATACAACCGGATGAAACATGTCCCCAGGGGATCCCCAGATCTCCGCAAACTTTCCGGATGTTTCCCGGCAATACCGCATTGCCGGCAAGGCAGTCGGCCTTGTGAATTTCGCACGCATCTACGTTGGGTTTGCCTGTGTAGCCGGCACAATTGATCAGGAATTTTGGCTGGTACTCGTCCAGCAACTTGTAAAGTTGATCGGGCAACGTGTAATCGAGTGCTGCTCTGGAAACATTGACGTATTCGACCCCTCGTCGATTTAGCTCGTTCTGAAACGCCCCACCGACATAACCAGTCCCACCCAGTAGTACTATCATTCGTTACCCTCGCTTTGCATCCATTAGCCCCTGTCGTTCCAGGCGATAATCGCCCGACAAAATGTTTTCCCACCAACTGCGGTTGTCCAAGTACCACTGGACTGTTTTGCGGAATCCTGTTTCGGCACTTTCCTGCGGCGACCAGCCGAGCACTTTTTTCATCTTTTCCGCGTTGACCATGTCAAAGCCTTCCGGCGACTTGTTCCTTGCAAATGACCGATTTGATGTCGTACAGGACACAGTCCCGACGGCCAAGTTTCCTGATTTCGTCCCCGCTCATGGCGCGGAACTGGTCGTGACCGACGGCGAGGATGATCGCGTCGTATTTGCCCGGAGCCGGCGCCGCCACCGGGCGGAATCCGTACTCGTGCTGTACCTCATCGGCACTGGCCCACGGATCGTACACATCGATGTTCGCTCCGTAATCGGCAAACTCCCGCACCATGTCCACCACCCGCGTGTTGCGGATGTCGGGACAGTTCTCCTTGAAGGTCAGCCCCATCACCAGCACGTTCGAATCCTCCACGTGAATCCGGCGCTTCAGCATCAGTTTTACGACCTGGGAAACCACATAGGCCCCCATCCCGTCATTGATCCGGCGACCCGCCAGAATCACTTCCGGCTGGTACCCCAGCTCCTGGGCCTTGTGCGTCAGGTAATACGGATCGACGCCAATGCAGTGACCGCCGACCAGCCCGGGACGGAAAGGCAAAAAGTTCCACTTCGTCCCCGCCGCTTCCAGTACCTCCAGCGTGTCGATCCCCATCCGGTGGAAAATGATCGCCAGCTCGTTGACCAGCGCGATGTTCAAATCCCGCTGCGTGTTCTCAATCACCTTGGCCGCCTCCGCCACCCGGATCGAACTGGCCCGGTGCGTCCCCGCCGTGACGATCGACTGGTACAGCCGGTCCACCACTTCCGCCGCCGCCGGCGTCGATCCCGAGGTGACTTTGACGATCGTCGTCAGGCGGTGCTGCCGGTCGCCCGGGTTGATCCGCTCGGGACTGTAGCCGGCAAAAAAGTCCCCGTTGAATTTCAGCCCGCTGACCTGTTCGATCAGCGGCACACAGTCTTCCTCGGTCGCACCGGGATAAACCGTCGATTCGTAAATCACAATGCTGCCCGGCCGAATCACCTGCCCCAGCATCCGGCTGGCCGAAAGTAGCGGGCCGAGATCCGGACGCTTGTGCCGGTCGATCGGCGTCGGCACCGTGACAATGTAAACGTCGGCACTGCGGATGTCGTCCAGCGAGTCGGTGAATTTCAGCCGCGGCGTCGCCGCCAGCTCGGCGCTGGTGACCTCCAGAGTTGAATCATTTCCCTGCCGCAGCGCCGCCACCCGCGCGGCGTGAATGTCGAACCCGGTCGTCGGAAATTTTTTGCCAAATTCGACTGCCAGCGGCAATCCGACATACCCCAGCCCGATCACGGCCACCGACAGGGTTTGGTCGTCCAGTTTTTTCAGTAAGGAATTAATGGTTTCGTTTCGCGTTCAAGTGTGGTGTGGCGTAGGCCGTAACAGAGGGCACGGAACCCGGTTGACGGTCGGCAACGTCGCGTCCGGTTTCCGTCATGAATTTGTTGTCCAACCCATTCGATCGTGCCCGGCGTTACGGCAGCCCGCGCGAATCGATGACACCGATGGGCACCGAATGGGTTCGCGAATGGCACGGCGTTGGGTCAAATGTTTCGTCAATGAATGTGGATGCGTTGCGATGTTGCCGTAAATCGTTTATTGGGTAATTGTTTCGGCTCTGGTTGCCGTAATTCGTTCTTGCTTGGGCGCTGGTTGCCGTAACTCGTTCTTGCTTTTGCGCTGGTTGCCGTAACTCGTCCAACTCGTTACGGCCTACGCAATTTCGTCCATCTCGTTACGGCCTACACAATTTCGTCCATCTCGTTACGGCCTACGCAATTGGGCAATTGGTAATTGTTTCGGCGCTGATTGCCGTAACTCGTTCTTGCTTGGGCGCTGGTTGCCGTAACTCGTCCAACTCGTTACGGCCTACGCAATTTGGTTACGGCCTACGCAATTTGGTCCAACTCGTTACGGCCTATGCAATTGGTGTTACGGCTTACGGGGTGGGGGTTTGGGCTGCCTGCAGCTCCTGTTGCGGGTCCCGGATTTCTCCTGCGGTGATGGTGTACTCGGGGACGAACTTTTTCAACAACTGACGGACTTCGTCGGCCGGTTGATGGATGACTGCCGCCAGCTGGTTCACACTCTCCGCAACTTCTTCAGCGTCAAGGATGCGGTGCCAGGCCGCAAAGATCTTGGCGTGATCGGTGGCGATCATCTCTTCTTCGTCGAAATACAATTCTTCATACATCTTTTCGCCAGGCCGGGCGCCCGTAAAGCGAATGGCGATCGACGACTCGGGCAGCCCCGCCAGCTCAACCATCTTCCGCGCCAAATCGACAATCCGGACCGGCTCGCCCATGTCCAGCACAAAGATCTCGCCCCCATTTCCCATACTGGCCGCCTGAAGCACCAGCTGCGAAGCTTCGGGAATCGTCATGAAGAACCGGGTCATCCGCTCGTCCGTGATCGTGATCGGACCGCCGCGGGCAATCTGCTCGCGGAAAATCGGCACGACGCTGCCATTGGAACCGAGCACGTTGCCGAACCGGACCGCGATGAATTTCGTCCGGGACTGGTTGCCGGTGGCGAGGGCGCAGCGCTCGGCAATCTGTTTGGTACACCCCATCACGCTGGTCGGATTCACGGCTTTGTCAGTCGAGATCAGCACGAATTTTTTGACAGCGAAATCGTCGGACAGTTCGACGATCTGGCGGGTGCCCAGAATGTTGTTTTTGACCGCTTCGCCCGGACTGATTTCCATCAACCCGACGTGCTTGTGCGCCGCCGCGTGGTAAACAAAATCGGGTCGGTACTGGGCAAACAGCGCCGTCATCCGGTCGGTGTCCAGAATGTCCCCAACTCCAGGAATCAGCTCGGTGCCGGAGTTTTCCAGCTCGTTCAGTTCGCGATGGATCAGAAAGACGCTGTTTTCGCGATGGTCGACCAGGATCAGGCGCCGGGGCCGGAACCGAAGGACCTGGCGGCAGATTTCCGATCCGATACTGCCGCCGGCTCCCGTGACCAGAATCGTCTGGCCCGTCAACTCGGAGGCGATCTGTTCCGTGTCCAGCACCACCGGCGCGCGTTGCAGCAGGTCGTTGATTTCGATGTTGCGAACCGGAATGAAGCCGCCCGATGGATTGCGGTCCATGGCCGACGGGATGACCCGAATCGCAAGGTCGTACTGGTCGTAAGCCGCTTTCAGTTCATTCAGCTCCGGGCCGGGGATCGAGCCGGCGACCAGCAGGACCTGGTCGACGTCATGGAGTTTGGCCAGCCGCGGCGCGTCGGCCGGAGTTCCCAGAATCGGTATCCCGGCCCGGTCGGATCCGATGCTGTATTTGTCGAAACCCAGAATTCCCACGATGCGGGTCGCGGAATTGGGCTGGCTGTTGATCTGGTTGGCCAGCACCAGCGTGTCGTGGTGGTTGCTGACAATAAAAGCCCGCTCCCGCGTGCGGCTGGACCGCTGGAGAAACCACAGTCCTTCGTTCCCCAGCCGCCAGCTGGATCGCAACAGGCACAACATCAACCCGCTCAACACAATGTGCACCAGCAAAACCGAGCGCGGCACGGCCCGGTCAAAGACGACGATGCTGGCCGCAAAGAGGATCGCAAGACTGAGGGCCTGGGGTTTGGCAAAGCTGACCAGATCCCGCAAGGTCACATAACGCCACCATCCATGCAGGGTCCGAAAACCCCAGAAACAGGCCAGCTGGACGAGGATCACCCACGGCAGCGTCGCCCACAGCCGGTCCCAGTACAGGGCCGGGATCACAAAGTCGAAGCGGATGGCATACGCCGCCAGCCAGGAGACTGCAAATATCAGGGCGTGCGCCATCAACAGAATCGGCAACCGGATCGCGACCAGCCATGCGGGCAGCCTGTTCTTGCCAATCTCCGACAGCATCCGTCCCCTGCGGACGGGGATGCCTGGGATGTTAACGGGTTTTGAAGTGGTTATGGACATGGGTACGCGGGAAAAGCGGGGGACGGGAGTGCTAGTTCGCTGCGCGTTAGGTGAGTGGTGAGTGGTGAGTGGTGAGTGGTGAGGGGTGAGTGGTCAGTGGTCGGAGGTCAGTGGTCAGTTGGTGTCGTCTGTCTGGATGGCGCGGGGGATGCGATGGCGCAGGCCGCAACAGAGGGCACGGGACCCTCGGGGCGTTTGGCAAAATTCTGTTGGTTTTCGGTCATGGTTTGGTTTTCCAACCCACTTGTTTCGTGCCCGGCGATTCGGCAACCCGCAGGCAACCCACCCGATCGAAACAACGGCGCCCCTGTACGAAGAAGGGGACCGACGGGTTCGCCGGGCCTGGGTTTGGTGCGTCGTTCCCCGCGCGAGTGCCTGATGGTTGGTGCAATGCCATTTGACTGGGCTATCTGCGCAATTCCTTTAATCGCCCGATGATTTCCGGTTCTTCCTTGAGAGTTGCGAGGATTTCTATTTCCCTGTCAATGAGCTCCCAATCAAGCAGTGCTTCACTGCGGACCAGGACCCCCCGAATGTCTTCCCAGTCGTGCGGGCGGTTGGCGAACGCTTTGAGGATGACCAAATCACTTGGGCCACACAGTCTCAACGGGGTTTTGCGGCAGGTTTGAAGCCGGGAACGATCGATGAGGTCAAGCTCGAACGGAAAAGCAGCCAACAAAACGTCGATGTCCACGCCCTGGGCATCCCGACCCAGCAAAACACGGTTCTCCATGGCAAACAGCGCCGCATCGTCAATTCTCGCAGTCAATGTTTCCAGCAGGCGGTCAATGGTCGGACGCTCATTTCCAAATTCTGTCCAGACCGTGACATCGACATCGCTGGTTTGTCTTGGTTGGCCCCAGTGGTGAACCGCCAGCCCCCCAATGAAACAGAATTGGAGTCCTTCGGAATCCCAGCGGGTCTGCAATCGCCCGGCCGCAGCAATCAGATCGCCCAGATCGATGTCATTCATTTTGACTTTGACCTGGCGAGGTCCAGCAAATGGCGTCGCACAAACCAGCGTTGCATCATGACCATCCCATGCCGCTCAGGGTACCGGTCGAAAATCAAAACGCCCTCAGCATGACGATGTTTTGAGTTTTCAGTTGAGTTTCCCAAACGGCGAAGTTCCTCATCACGGATGGCTTGCAGTCGCGGTGCCGCCGCTTTCCACTGCTGGATCCACTGAGAGGCAAATTCGGGGAGTTGTTGATTAGTCATGGTACGCGGCGGGTGCGCCTCGTGTTTGGTTACGCGGTGCCTGGTGCCTGGTTGCGTTGCGATTTTGGCTGGTGGTTGGTGTCGTCTGTCTGGATGACGCGGGGGATGCGATGGCGCAGGCCGTATCAGAGGGCACGGGCCCCTGTGAGCGCTCGGCGATTACAGGTTGGTTTTCGGTCATGGTTTGGTTTTCCAACCCACTCGTTTCGTGCCCGGCGTTACGGCAACCCGCAGGAAACGATCGCGATCCGCACGCAACGATGACACCCCTGTGCGACGAATGGGACGAATGGGACGAATGGGACTGATGGGACGAATGGGACCGATGGGTTCGCAGCACGTGTGCCTGATTCGTTGTGCGTTGGTTTGGTGCCTGGTCTGTGTTTTGTTGGGCGGGATTGGAGGGGCCGGTCGGGGCGCACTCCGTTCCTTTGGGTGACACCGGGGCTTTCAAATCGCGGCGATTTGAAAGATGACCCGTGCCACCCTTGCGCTGTAACTCTGGCTGTCTGCGTTGTGGTTCGTGGTTAAGAGCCGATCCCCAAAGGGGTCAGACCCCGGCGCGTGAACGGCTACTTCGTTGTGCTACACGACATGCGGTGTGCGACTCGACGTTCGTTGTGCGACTCAAAATACACTGTGCCACTCATTGACCAGTATTTAGCCTACTCACCGCTCACTACTCACCACTCGCCTCCAGCCCTCCCTCACTTCTTCCCGGCTTCGGCGCGGATTTTGGCGGTTTGTTCGTGGTAGTCGCCGGTTTGACGGTCGTAGTATTTCGATCCGTACCCGTAGTTGTGCTGGTAGCCGTAGCCATACCCGTATTCGTTGTAATGCGGGTTTTCGTCGATTCCGTTGACCATGATCCCCATGATGTTGGCACCGACGCGTTTGAGATTCTCGCGGGCTTTTTCGGCCGTGACCCGGACGCCTTTGCGGATCCGCAGCACCAGCAGGACGCCATCGACCCGCGAAGCCAGCACGCAGGGGTCGGCAACGGGGAGTACCGGCGGGGAATCGACCAGAACGAAATCGTAGGTGTCGTGGAAGGAATCGAGCAGCGCCAGAAACTCCTGGCTGGCGACCGTTTCCCCAGGGTTTTTGGGCCGGCTGCCGATCGTCAACAGCTCGAGGTTTGGCTCCAGGCTGGGCTGGATGGCTTCGGCCAGCGGCATTCCTTTTTCCAGGATGTCCATGATCCCCGGTCCGATCGGAACGCCGAAATAGGCGTGCACGCGGGGGCGGCGGAAGTCGCCATCGACCAGCAACACGCGTTTGCCGGCCTGGGCCATCGACAGGGCCAGGTTGGAGACGGTGGTGGATTTGCCGTCGCCCGCTGTGGGGCTGGTGCAAAGGATGGTCTTGATCCCCTTGCTGTTGCTGGCAAAGAGGAGCGCGGTGCGGGCGGCGCGAAACGATTCGGTGAACCCGCTGTTGGTCTGGTGAGCCGTGATCAGGTTCGAGCCAGATTTGTTGTTCTTGAGATTTTTGACGTGGGCCCGCGGGATCCGGCCGATGACAGGTGCCCCGAGACGCTGGAGGATTTCCTGCGGGCTGTGAAAAGCGGAATCGGCGCGGTCGATCAGCAGGGCCAGTCCGGCGCCGAGCAAACCGGCGAGAAACGTGCCGATCGCCAGCGATTTGGGCAGGTTCGGGTCGGTTTTGTAGCCGACACCGGGTGGGTCGGTGATGCGGATTTTGGTCATGTTGTAGCTGTTGGAGACGACGTTGATC
>JBGSVU010000213.1:0-3857 GCA_041752775.1 Pirellulaceae bacterium
TCGATCGACAACCAGACGTACACGACCACGCGCGAGTATGACCAGCTGAACCGGATCAAAAAGTACATCTATCCCGACAGCACCGAAGTCGAACGGACGTACACCCCTCGCGGGCAGCTTGCGACGATCAAGTACAACGGCTCGGTGATCGACACCCGGACGTATGACAACGGCGGGCGTCTGGCGACCAGCACCTACAGCAACGGCTGCGTGACAACTCACACGTACCGTTCGTCCGGTTCGCAAAAGGACAACCTGCTGGCCTCAGTCGCCACGACCAATCCCGGTCCGAACAAAGTCGGTACGTACGCGTACACCTGGGCCGCCAACAAGAACAAGACGTCAGAAACGATTACAGACAGTCCACTCTCGGGTTACGGTTTCACAACTGGCGCATCAGGTTACGACGATGAAAATCGTGTGACTGCCTGGAACCGGACAGACAACAACCAGAACCAAGCGTGGAATCTCTCGCTGGTTGGTGACTGGAACACATTCAATCAAACCGGCACCACAGCCATCACACAAAACCGAACCCACGGCCCCACCCACGAGTTCACTTCCTTCACGGGCGCTTCAGGAGGCCAACCCGCCAATGGCACTATCACGTATGATGCCAAAGGCAACATGCTAACCCGCCCCTCCAGCCTCCAGTCTCCCGCCTTAAACCTCTCCTGGGACATGGACAACCGCATGAAAGGCGCCGACACCAACAGCACCCCCGCCACTCTGGAAGTCACTTTCGGCTACGATGCCCTCGGCAGACGAGTCTCCCGCACCGAATCGGGCAGCACGGTCATCTACTACCAAGCGGGTCAGCAGACCATTGCCGACTACGCCGCCGGTGCCGCTCCAGCATCACCCACCTACCGCTACGTCTACGGTGACTACATCGACGAACCAGTGATGCGGGAAACAGCATCCGGTTCGGTCAAACATTTCTACCACCGCAACCAGCAATACTCGATAACCGGCATTACCGACAACACGAAAGATACCGTCGAACGTTACTCCTACACAAACTACGGCGACCTCAAGTTTTTCGACGCTGTTGGCACAAATATTCCATCTTCAAATCAAGCCAACCGGTATACCTACACAGGCCGGGAGTGGGATGAATCGCCTGGAACACACTATTTCAGGGCACGGTGGTTTGAGCCGGTAGCAGGTGCGTTTACGAATCGAGACCCACAGGGGTTTGTTGATGGGATGTCAATCTATAGGGGGTATTTCGTGCCAGGATTAGTCGACCCGATCGGAACCTCAACAGGGAATAAAGGGCACTTGGTATCGTTTTGCGGCGATAGTGATCGACAGCCTTGGCTAGACCCAGTTGATATAATCAATAAAAGACCTGTCATTGATGGTATACAAACACTTGGAAACATTTCTGCTAGTGCTTCGGTTGATGGATTTTCAAATTCTAAATGCGGCAACGGTGTCTACCTTAACCTGCATTTTCGAGGTAGTCATACCGCTGCGAGATATAACGAAATTTTTCCTCGTCACGAGGTTGTGATTTCGTCGGCTGGATTGTCCTGTGTTCATGTAAACACATCAGGAGGATTAAAATGGATAGCGGCGGACTGGCATTGCCCAATTAAATGTGAAAATGGACAATGCGAATCGTTTGAGACAAGGCATCTTGTTCACCTTTACGATGGGTTAGTGAAAACGAACTTGACTCATCCTGGGCAGAGAGTTGGAATTAAAGTAAAAGTTGGTTTTTCGGGTGCTTGTTGTAACCCATATCCATGTAGTGTCTCAGTCACAGTCTGTCAAATACTCGAAGGTCGCCCAAATAATTTTGACGAATTCCCTGAAATTGGAATCGGCCCCCAAGTTACTCCTATGGCGGCCTGGGGCCTCGTTGGAAAATATTGTGGTGAAGATTGACCTCGTTCAATAAGGCCCTAGTTGGTTCGTCAACGTTAAGTTTTAGACTGCTAGCGATTTGCAAGTCGCTTGTTCCGTTGAGCTTACAAAATCACCAACCCTACGTTTTGAACCTGACAAAGCACTAGCCTGAATAGGGATTTCAAAGATGCGCGCGGCCAATTTCAGAATCATCTTGTTGACATTCATATGTCTAGTCTTGCTAGGCGTGGTTTTTTACTCGTTACTTGAGAGGAAGGATCAGCACGATGGATCAACTGGATTGATCGATGTCACATGGCCGGAATTGTCATGGCAAGATATGCAGTTGGCTCGATCAAATAATTCAGCGATCGTCATTGTCTGGTATTCCAATGCTGACCCACAAATGTTGTTACCGCTTAAGGTCGCCGGAAGTGATTTGGCGGACGCATGCAATGACGCGAACATTCCTTTTTACCAGTTCAATGTTTCCGAGGCGGATGAGAAGTTGTTTGCGTTGTTTGAGAAAGAATTGGGTAAGGGTTGGAACGGGTCCAATCTGTGGATATTGAAATACGAAAATGGAACTGCAAAGCCAAGAAGGCCAAAAACCTTGCCGTTTTCGAGAGAAGAGGTTGACGATTGGCTGGAACTTGGAAACAAAAACGAAAAGGACATGCATGATTCGTGTGTTTTCTCATGGAGCGTCGCCGGGGTCAAACCTGGGAGCGTCGCCGGGGTCAAACCTGGTTTTCGGTTTTGAAAGGGCGGCGGCCGAATTGTGGTCGTAATTTTGGCCGAATTGTGACTGTAGGGATTTGGGGCTCTTTTGCGGCTGGTGGCCGAATTGTTGAGAATTCTCGAGAAAGCACCGCGATCCGGCAGGCTGCTGACCACCTAGAGCCTTATTTTCACGGTCCGGAAAGCAGTTGACCTCAGTCACCGGATTGCGAGACCCGGATGACTTCGCTTTCGGTGGTTATTCCGCGCTGAACCTTTTCGATCCCATCAGAGCGGAGTAGTTTCATGCCTGCCGACTGGGCTGTCTCGCGGATTTCTGCTGCGTTGGCTCGCTGGTGAATCAGTGTGCGGATCGATTCGTTGATGGTCATCAGTTCGAACAGCCCCAGCCTGCCGCGATAACCGGTTTGACGGCAGTTGGCGCAGCCAATCCCAACAAAGGAAAGACCGGAACGGGTACTGTCACCAGAGTCTGGTTGAGTTGCTTCGACGACCGACTTGCACTGGTCGCAGATTTTGCGGACCAGCCGCTGGGCCAATACGCCGATTACGCTGCTGGATACCAGAAACGGTTCGATGCCCAGCTCCAGTAATCGCGTCACGGCACTGGCGGCGTCGTTGGTATGGAGCGTTGAAAAAACCAGGTGCCCGGTCAATGCGGACTGGATTGCCATCTTGGCGGTTTCCTCGTCGCGAATTTCGCCAACCATGATCACATCGGGGTCCTGGCGGAGGACGTTGCGAAGGCCACTGGCGAAGGTCAGCCCCTTTTTTTCATTGATTTGTGTCTGGCTGATCCCGTCCAGCTGATATTCGATCGGGTCTTCGAGGGTCAGGACGTTGGTGTTTTTGACGTCCAGTTCACCAAGGGCAGCGTAGAGGGTGGTGCTTTTGCCACTGCCGGTCGGGCCGGTGACCAGCACGATTCCGTGCTCCCGGTGAATCAGTTTTCGGAACTGCGTCAACAGTTCTTAACGGTGTTCTTGGGGCGGAAATCTGTCGTTCACGTTTAGGGGGTCAGGCCCATTTTCGGCTGTTTAAAGTTGTTTTCAATCGTTAGAAAAATGGGAGCCGAAAATGCGCCAGACCCCTGTGTGTACAGCCGGGAGCCTTTGTCCAGCAACCGGATGACGATCCGCTCGCCGTAGCTGGTCGGCAGCGATGCGACCCGGAGATCGACAATGCGTTTGCCGATTCGGGCTGTCGCCCGGCCATCCTGGGGCATCCGTTTTTCCGCAATATCCATGCGGCCCAGTATC
>JBGSVU010000214.1:0-5072 GCA_041752775.1 Pirellulaceae bacterium
CATCCCGCGACCGCACCAGGCCGGAATCAGACTGGGATGGATGTTGATCACGCGACCAGCAAAATCGTGGGGGATCACCAGCCGCCTCAGAAAGCCGCCGCACACAACGAGGTCGATCTGATTTTCGCGGCAGGACTGAAATATCTTCTGGCTCAATTCGGCCGCTTTGGCAAACTGACGATGATCAAAAACCTGTTCCGGGATGCCAGCAGTGCGGGCAAAATCCAGCCCGGCGGCAGCGGGATTGCTGGATATCACCAGCCGCAATTCCGCCTCCAGCCGTCCCGAATCGCGCCAGGCAATCAGGTTTTTCAATGTCGTTCCACCACCCGATATCAGGACGGCAATCGAATATCCCGACATGGGGCCACACTTTCAGTTTGAAACCCGGTAGGACAGGCATCCTGCCTGTCATTGAAAACTGGTAGGACAGGCATCCTGCCTGTCATGAAAACGGAAATGCCTGGCAGGCAGGATGCCTGCCCTACTTTTAAAGCCTGCCCTACTTTCAAAGCCTGACATCGCACCAGACCTACTGATCATCCGCCCGCTGTACAAACAGTTGCAAGCGGAACTCTCCGACGTCCCGTTCGACCGATTCGCAATTCGCAACCGGTGCCAATGCGAGCGCAACAGCCAGCGTCTCGGACTGGATCGTGGCAGCGTGTTCGCTGATCGCCTGTTGCAGTTCAGTTGAATCCGTGATGCATCCGAGGTTGATCCGGTCCGTGAACTGCAGATTCATTTCCTTCCGCCGATCCTGAACCAGCCGTACGATATCGCGGGCCAACCCTTCCCGGACCAGTTCATCGGTTAACTCCGTGGCGAGGACGACGACGCATCCGCTCCCCTGGGCGGCGGCCCATCCTTCCCGCGCGGCCAGGCGGACCTGAATACTCTCCGCATCGAGGTGGACGGTTTCTCCATCGACGACCAACTCGACCCTGCCGCTGTGGTTCAGTTGAGCCAGCAGTTCGGCTCCATTGGCGGCGCCGAGAGCTTTTTTGACCGACGGCATCAACTTGCCCACTTTGGGGCCGAGCAGTTTGAAATTCGGCTGAATCTGATAACTCACATACTCACCCGCGTCGGACTGGTATTCGACCCGTTTGACATTCAGTTCGTCTTTCAGAATGGCGTCGTTGGCATTCAGCCAGGCCTGATGCTGCGGATCGCTGAGGATCACAGTGACCCCGGACAGCGGCTGGCGGACTTTCAGTTTGGCTTCCATCCGCGCCGCGCGGCCCTGGGATGCAATTTCACGCAACATGTTCATCCGCGCCGACAGGACTTCGTCCACGAGGGCGGCATCCGGTACAGGAAAATCACAGAGATGAACACTCTCTGCCGCCCGGTCGCCGAACACGCCGGCAAGGTTCTGCCAGACGGTTTCTGCCAGAAAGGGGACAAACGGCGCGATCATCCGGGTGGTGGTCAACAGGCATTCGTACAAGGTCCAGTAGGCATCGAGTTTTTCGTGGTCCTGTTTGTCACTGCTCCAGAACCGGTCGCGACTGCGGCGGACGTACCAGTTGCTGAGCGCATCGACAAAAGCATTGATCTGCTGGCAGGCACCATAACTGTCATAGCGGTCCATCCGCGCCGTGACATCGGCCAGCGTCCGGTTCAGCTCGCTGATCAACCAGCGGTCCAGCTCGCAGCGATCAGCGACGGGGCGGCAGGAATCGGCCTGTTGCAAATCCGTCCGGTCCAGCTGTCCAACGTGACCGGCAAGCAGCTTGGCCGGAGCGAAATCATCAGTGATCGCGTAGGTCACAAAGAAACTGTAGACGTTCCAGAACCGCAGCATGAATTCGGGAATACTGTCCCGAATGGCCTGTTCGCGGTAACGGATCGAAGTCCACGGCGGCTGGTTGGCAAAAAAGTACCAGCGCAGGGCATCCGCGCCGTACTTTTCAAAAATCTCGTTCGGTTCGCGGTAGTTGCGTTTGGACTTGGACATTTTCTGGCCGTCTTCGCCCAGCATCAGTCCCAGCACAATGCAATTGCGGAATGGATGCGGAAAGTCTGCAACTTCGCCCGCCTGTTTATCACCCCACAGCAGTGTGCTGATCGCCAGCAGGCTGTAAAACCAGCCCCGGGTCTGGTCCAGTGCTTCGCTGATAAAGTCGGCCGGAAACTGCGATTCGAACTTTTCGCGATTCCGGTGCGGGTAACCCCACTGCGCGAACGGCATCGCCCCGCTGTCGTACCAGCAATCGATGACTTCGGTCACGCGTTGCATCCGCGCGCCCGGCGCAAAGGGCGATTCGTAGGTGATGTGGTCGATGTAGGGTTTGTGAACTTTCAGGTCTTCGACCAGTTCGGGGTTGGCGGCCCTGGCGGCCTCCCAGACATCCATTCCGGCAACACCCGGTTTCGCCATCAAGTCGTCATAGCGTCCCACGGCTTCCATCTGGCCTGTTTTTTCACAAACCCAGATCGGCAGCGGGGTGCCCCAGTAGCGTTCGCGGGACAAAGCCCAGTCGACATTGCTCTCGAGAAAATTTCCAAAACGTCCGTCGCGAATGTGTTCCGGCATCCAGTTGATCTGGCGGTTATTCTCCAGCATCCGGTCCCGGAACTCCGTGGTGCGGATGAACCAGCTGCGACGCGGATACTGGATCAGGGGATCCTCCTCGGCGCGCCAGCAGAAGGGATAGTCATGCAGATACTGGTCCAGCAAGTACAGCCGCCCGTCTTCTTTCAGCCGCCGGGTGATCGCCTTGTCAGCGTCCTTGACCCACTGGCCGGCAAAATCTGGAGCGTCGGAAGTGAATTTTCCGTTGGGACCAACCGCACAGATCAGTTCGGGCCCTTCGCCATCGACGAAGCGGGCCTGTTCGGTCATCAGCAGTTCATAATCGACCTCGCCAAAGGCCGGCGCCTCGTGAACCGCGCCGGTGCCACTGTCGGTAGCCACAAAATCCGCAGCCGTGATCCGCCATGCGACGTGTTCCGTTCCGCCCGATTTCAGCGTCCCGGTTTTTTCCCCGGATTTTTTATGGTAATAGTCGAACGGCGGGATGTAGCGCATCCCGACCAGCTCGCTGCCCCTGCAGACGGATTTGATTTCCAGCGGACGTTTGACTTTTTCGCTGATCGTCTCGACGAGGTCTTTGGCAAAAATCAGGTCCTGCCCCAACCCCGCGTCATGCACGGTGGCGTATTCGATTTTTTCGTTGACGGCGGCAAACTGGTTGCTGGGAAGCGTCCAGGGAGTCGTGGTCCAGACCAGCAGACTGGTGTTCGGCCGGTCGACCAGAGGGAACAGCACATACACACTCGGATCGGCGACCTCGCGGTATCCCTGGCCGACTTCGCCGCTGCTCAACGCCGTCCCGCCCTGTGCCCACCACCAGACAATTTTGTGTCCCTGGTAGAGCAGCCCGCGATCGAACAGGTTTTTGAGTGACCACCAGACGGATTCGACGTAACTCTGGTGATAGGTCACGTAGGCTTCGTCGAGTTTGATCCAGAAGCCAAGCCGTTCGGTCAGGCGTTCCCACTGTTGCATGTACCGCCAGACGCTTTTCTGGCACAGCTGGATAAAGGGCTCGACCCCGTAGGCTTCGATTTCTTCCCGGGAGTGGATGCCCAGTTCCTTGCAGACTTCGACTTCGACCGGCAACCCGTGGGTGTCCCAGCCGGCTTTTCGCGTGCAGAGTTTTCCCCGCATCGTCTGGTAACGCGGAAAGAGGTCCTTGATGGCGCGGGTCAGGCAATGTCCCGGATGGGGCATTCCGTTGGCCGTCGGGGGGCCTTCGAAAAACACAAAGGGCTCCGCGCCGGTGCGCTGTTCCAGCGAACGTTCGTAGATCCGCTGGTCGCGCCAGAACTGCAGGACTTTTTGTTCGGAGGCCGGAAAGTTGATATTGTTGTCGACGGGTTTGAACATCATGTTTTCCTGGAGGCGAACGAACCGTTGCAGGTTCGCCGATGGCTGGATCGCCGGGTGGGGCGGTACGTGTCCGGATGGTCGGGCAATTCCCTGATGGATCCGGAGTTGCCGGGTCCAGGCAGGATTCCGGACTGGAATTCGGGCCGCAAAACATCAGAATATCCCGCAGAAGTCGATTTCTGTAAACGCGACTGCGCGGCCAGCCCCGAATCGGGCGGCAAAAGCGGTTTTCCGGGGCCCAGATCGACGTCTAGTCCCACCTGGTCGACCCCGGTGGACGGGGACGCCGGGCCAGATGGTTCGGCGTCCAGGACGGCTATTTGTTCTTTTTCTTGTTCTTGGGCTCTGGCGGCTGGTCGTCATCGACCTCCAGATGGCCGAACTCAGCCCGGAACTCTTCGCCGTATTTGTCGTGTTCCAGCGCGTACTCTCCCTCGACTTCTTCCTCGAATTCGTCATCGAAATCGACGTCAAAGTCCTCTTCGTCAAATTCAGCCACGATCTCGTCGGCTTCGACCACCGGTTCGGTCAAATCCAGTTCAGCAGCATCGGCCAGATCTTCAAAGTCGTCATCACTGTCCAGTTCGTCGCTCATCGTCGCCTCGGAAAAATCAATTTGGGCGTGTAATTATCGCATTCAGGAAGGTATTTGACTAGATCCATAGCCCTTCACGCGCCGGGGTCGGACGCGTTGTTCGGCCGGGTTACTCACAACCAGGCCACCCATGTACCACCGAAAAACGGGTCTGGCCCCACAAAACATGGACAATGTGTTATCGACCCGTCAACGCGTACACTGGATCCTGCCAGCCCCGGAACGAAATCCCGTCAAAAATTCCGCCCCTTCAGGTCGTATAATCCGCGTTCAGCCGTACATAGTCCGCGGTCAGGTCGCTGGTGTAATGTTCTGCAATTCCGGAACCTTTTCCGACCGACAACTCGACCAGGGTCTCGAAACGGCCGCGAATCAGCTGGCTGGCAGCCGCTGGATCAAAAGTTACCGGTTCTCCGCCCGAAAAAAGTGGCATTCCATTGACCCGCAAATCCATTTCACCCACATCCAGCTGGACACCTGCATATCCCGCTGCCGAAACGATCCTCCCCCAGTTCGGGTCGGCTCCAGCCACCGCGGTTTTTACCAGGTTGCTCATCGCAATGGTCCGTGCAATCC
>JBGSVU010000215.1:0-1666 GCA_041752775.1 Pirellulaceae bacterium
CCAATTTGAATCGCGATTTGCAGAGTTATGGGCGTTTCTTCGCCCCCGATCCGGCAACCCGCTCCGTTTCGACCATCGGCGGCGTGTTGGGCCTGAATCTGGCGGGCAGTCACTGGAGCCGATACGGCAGTGCGCGGGAAAAAGTACTGTCGCTGCAGGTAGTTCTGGGCAATGGCGAAGTTGTGCGAGTCGATTCTGCCAGCGGCGCGGCAGGATCCGGGCCGGGCGCAACCGAATCGCCAGCATGGATGGCGATTGAGGACCGGATGCGGCAACTGCTGGCGACCCAACAAAAAGTCATTGCGGACAACTGCCCGCTCTCGCCGACCAACCAGGCGGGTTACAACCTGTTCGATCTGGTCTCGCCGAAACAGCCCAGTCCGGATTTGACCCGTCTGCTGGTGGGCAGCGAAGGCACCTTGGCCCTGATTACGGAGGCGCGGTTGCGGATCGATCCGATACCGCTCAACCGGGGTGTCTCGCTGCTGTTTTTTGACAGCTTTGATGCGGCCGTTCGTTATGGTGTGGAACTGGTATCGGCAGGAGAAATCCACGCCTGCGACCTGCTCGACCGGCGGCTGCTGACACTGGCCCGCGAGTCACATCTGGAGAGTGCCGAGCTGATTCCTCCCAACGCGGAAGCGATGTTGCTGGTCGAACAGCAGGCCGCTTCGGATTCCGAATTGCGTTCGGCAATGGAACAGTTGCGGCAGCGTGCGACCCGCCGGAAGCGGGGAGCGATTGCCGTCCAGTCGGCCAGCAACGCCGAATTGCGAAACCAGTTCTGGCGATTAACGCGGCATGTGATCCCGACGCTCTACCAGTTGCGGGGCGTGCGTCGCGCGATGCCTTTCGTGGAGGCCTGTGGAGTCGCTCCGGTCCGGTTGCCGCTTTTTTTCCAGCGGGTCCATGGAATACTGAACCAGTTCGAAGTCACGGCGGCCACTTTTTCGCATGTGCCCCAGGGGTTGGTCCAGATCTTTCCTTTTCTCGATCCGAACAGCAGTGATGACCAGCGCATGATGTCGCGGCTGGCCCTGTCCCTGACCGAACTGGTGACGGAAATGAAAGGCAGCATCAGTGCAGCGTTTGGCGACGGGCTGAGCCGAACGTGGCTGCTGAAACGCCAATACGGTCCGCTATACAACTCGTTTGTCGAAGTCAAAAACATTTTTGATCCGCAACACCTGTTCAATCCTGGTGTGATTGTGGACCAGCCCCAGCGCGGGTTGACGGACCAGATGCGGAAAATCCGCCTGCCGGTGGCGGACGGAGAAAACGGTCAGCCGTCTGCGGCAGAAACTGCCCTGCCCGTCCTGCAGCCCGAACTGCACTGGGAGCCGGTTGATGTCCTTGCCGCGGCGAAGAACTGCAATGGATGCGCCCGGTGCCGGACCCAGTCACCGGGCCAGCGGATGTGTCCGGTCTTTCGGGTCGCGCCGCGTGAAGAAGCTTCGCCGCGGGCCAAAGCCAATTTGATGCGGGGCGTCCTGACAGGCCAGTTGCCGCTGGAGTCGGTTTCCAAAGACGAATTTCGCGCGGTGGCGGACTTGTGTTTCAACTGTCACCAGTGCCGGATCGAATGCCCGGCCAAAGTGGACATTCCCCGCCTGATGACCGAAGCCCGCGGGCAACATGTCGCTGTCAACGGTTTGAAACTGAACGA
>JBGSVU010000216.1:0-6508 GCA_041752775.1 Pirellulaceae bacterium
CACACAACCGGTAATTGCTCCGGCAATCACATCTTCGGAGGGAAACAGGTCGGGACAGAACGCAACCCGTTTGCGCGGTCGCGCCGCCAGGGCCCGCGATGCTGTGGCCGTGACCCGATAGGCCAGCCCGGGGCGAGTCCCCGTTGCCGCCGTATCGACACCACCCCCAACACCAACCACCAGAACCACCGGAGCCTTGATACCTGGCAAACCTGGCAGCCGGGTCCATCCCATTTCGCGCGTGCTGATTTCCCCACTGGCGATCAAACGGTCAATGACGCCGCCAGTGGCGCGATTCACATCCGCCGCCGACGGACCCAGTGGGGCTGACTCACGGACGGTAATCACGAGGGCGTCGCAGGGAATCTCGGGTGCAGGCTGGTTGGTACTGGTAATATTCATGCTGGAAACCGGTTCGTCGTTGTAAACTTTGGTTCAGGTGCGGCAAAGCGGCCATGAGGGTTGCGCGGCACAGGGCTTTTGCGGGCCTGGTCGCAGGTAATTTGACCGGCAAGTGGTTTTCCGCCAAAGTGATTCGCGGAACATTCAACAATACCGGCGGCCGTCAAAGTATGGGTTATCGTAATCTACAATCCTGTCTGCGGGACCTGGAGCGGCAGGGCCACCTCGTGCGTCTGGAAACGCCGGTCTCGGCCGGGCTGGAAGCGGCCGAAATCCAGCGCCGCTGTTATGCCCGGGGCGGCCCCGCGGTTCTGTTTACGAATGTGCAGCAGTGCCGTTTTCCGATGGTCTCAAACCTGTTCGGAACGATCGAACGGGCACGTTTCATTTTTCGCGACACCCTCGAGCCGGTGAAACGGGCGATCGAACTGAAAGTCGCCCCGGAACGGCTGATGCAGAATTTGCCCCGCTACTGGCGGGCGCCGCTCACCGCACTCCACATGCGACCGCGACGCCTGTCCGGTGGCGCGGTTCTGAAAAACAGCTGCCGCATCAGCGATTTGCCCCAACTCGTGTCCTGGCCGCGCGATGGCGGCCCCTTCATCACACTGCCCCAGGTCTACAGCGAAGACGCCCGCGCTCCTGGGCTGGCCCGGTCCAACCTCGGCATGTATCGCGTTCAGCTGGGTGGCAACGACTATGTCCCCGATCGCGAAATCGGACTGCACTACCAGATCCATCGCGGGATCGGCGTGCACCACCGCGCCGCACTGGATGCGGGCCAGCCATTTCGCGTCAGCATCTTTGTGGGCGGCCCTCCTGCCATGACTCTGGCCGCCGTCATGCCGCTGCCGGAAGGCATGTCGGAACTGGGTTTCGCCGGTGCCCTCGCCGGTCACCGGATTCGCATGCTGCGCATCGCCGACGGATCCCACATCAGCGCCGATGCCGATTTCGTTATCACCGGAACTGTTCTTCCGCACCAGGAGAAACCGGAAGGGCCTTTTGGCGACCACCTCGGATACTACAGCCTGGCCCATGATTTTCCGGTCCTACAAGTGGAACAGGTCTGGCATCGCGACGCAGCGGTCTGGCCCTTTACAGTGGTCGGCCGGCCGCCCCAGGAAGACACGGCCTTTGGAGAACTGATTCACGAAATCACCGGACCCGTCCTGCCAAGCGTGTTGCCCGGCGTTCGCGAGGTCAATGCCGTTGATGCCGCGGGAGTTCATCCGTTGCTGCTGGCGATCGGCAGCGAACGCTACGTTCCCTACCGGCCCACCGACCGGCCCGCCGAACTTTTAACGCAGGCTCATGCGATTCTCGGCCAGGGCCAGCTGTCGCTGGCCAAGTATCTCTGGATCATCGACGGCGCCTGCGATCCGGAGTTGCGGGCCAGCCAGATCGCCGATTTTTTTGTCCGTGTTTTGCAACGGGTGGACTGGACTCGCGATCTGCATTTTCAGACGCAAACCACCATCGACACCCTCGACTATTCGGGAGACGGACTGAACCAGGGCTCCAAAGTCATCATCGCTGCCGCCGGCCCCGCGAGGCGCGCATTACCCACCCGGATCCCGGACGATTTGCAATTGCCTGCCGGTTTTGATTCTCCCCGGCAGGTACTGCCGGGAATCCTGGCCATTCGCGGACCGGATTGCACTGTCCAGCGGCAGTTGGATCCCGAAATCACCCGGTTTTGCGAATCGTTTCAGGCAGGCGACTCCCTGAACCAGTTCCCCCTGGTTGTGATTGTGGACGACAGCCCGTTCACGGCCGACACGCTGAACAATTTCCTTTGGGTCGCATTCACGCGCAGCAGCCCAGCAACCGACATCCATGGCATCGAGGCCTTTGTCGAACGCAAACACTGGGGCTGTCGTGGCAGCCTCGTGCTCGATGCGCGGATCAAACCGCACCATGCTCCGCCGCTGGAAAGTGACCCGAAAGTCGCCGTGCGAATTGATGCGCTCGCCGCCGCTGGCGGACCACTTGCCCGATGGCTTTAGACCAGGCTCTGCACTCGCCCGCATCCGCTTACGCCGGGTTCACCCCGGCGGAGCGACAACTGGCGGCTACACAACAAGCGAATCCCGCCCTAACTGGACAGCGCCATTTTTTGTCAGCCGAAGTGCGTTAGCACCCGGGTTTTTGTCGGGCGAACACGGGAACCGGAGGCTAACGCCTTGCGGCTAATGATCGCCATTGTTTTTCGCATTTTTTGTGCAGAAGTGGCGCTGTCCCGCTAATCGTTCAGCTTCAGGGCGCCCGCATCCGCTTCCGCCGGGTTCATCCCGGCGGAGCGACAACTGGCGGCTACCCAACAGGCGAAACCCGCCCTAATCATTCAGCTTCAGGGCGTCCGTCAGTTCTTCTTTGGCCTGTGAACCCACTGCCCGACCGGCAACTTCGCCGTTGCGGAAAACCACGAAGAGCGGAATCGAACTGGCCTCATATTTTTGTGCAATTTCCCCGGCGTCGTCGACGTTCAGTTTTCCAACCACGATTTTGCCTTCGTATTCTTTGGCAATTTCGCCGATGGTCGGCGCCATTTGGACACACGGACCACACCACGGAGCCCAAAAATCCACCAGCACCGGCTTGTCGGATTTCAGAACGATTTCCTCGAAATTGTCGGCGGTCAGTGTCACGACGGGACCGTGGTCGGCGTCGTCGTGGCTGGCGGCAGTCCCCGTGCTGTTGCGTTCGATGGCCACATTCGATTGGGGAGCCTCACAACCACCAAGGAAAAGTCCGGCGGCTACGACCGCGCTGAAAACACAATGCACTGGCCTGAACATGGAATGCTCTCCGTAAAAATTCAAAATTGAAAAAGCGAAAATATCTCTGGACTGTTTTCTGGTCCCGCGATGCATGCTGCGGCAGCGCGAGTTGTGATGAACATCCACAACCCGTCTGGTCACACGGCTATTTGTCTTTCGATTCCATCTCTGTCAGCAGCGCGTTCACGGCTTCTTCCAGTTCTTCCCCGCGCAGGTCCTTGTGGCGAATAACTCCGTTGGCATCGATCACATAGATCGTGGGAAAATACTGTATGTCCCATTTTTGAGTCAGAGCCTGGTCATCTCCGGCCCACCAGTGATCCCAGGGCATTTCGGTTTCTTCAAGGAAATCTGTCAGCGTTTCCAGTTCTTCATCCACACTGATGCTGACCAGTGAGAACGGTTTGTCAGCCAGCCGTTCCACCATTTCGGCTTCATGCGGGATCATGGCACGACAGGGACCGCACCAGGTCGCCCAGAAATCCAGCACGACCACCCGTCCCCGGTAGTCACTCAACTGGGCCCCGGTTCCATCCAGTTTTCTGGAAACCGACTGTGGGGCGGGCTGACCAATCGACAAGTCGGGAAAAATATCGCTGTAGTCGGTGCGCAACCTTTCACGGTACTTCTCTGCGGCAGCAGCCAGTTCGGGCCACTCGGCCAACCGGGCTTCGACCGCTTCCTTGCCCTCACGTTCTTCCGCGACCCGGCGGCTGCGTTCGTTTTTCTGAATCAGTTCCAGAGACCGGATGCCATTTTCATGGGAAGAAACCAGCGACTTCAGCGCCAGCCCCTGGTTGAAACGGGACGGATTCCGGTCGGCAATCGCCAACAGCGCTTCAACAGCAGCCGGATCGCGGTAGCTGCCCAGTGCCCGGACCAGGCTCACGATATCTTCGGCTTCCACAAAGTTCTTTTGCAATGCCTCCAGTGCCAGCGGCCAGGTTCCAGCGGTTCCCTCGGGTCCCAGGCTGGTGTGGATCGCTGCGGTTAGTGCCTTGACGGCATCAGCTTCATTCGGATTGGCGTTGGCCCAGTCCAGAAACCTTTTTGAAAAGGCTGCCACGAAGGGCTGGCCCATCGGGTTGAACATCGGCATCGCCGGCATTCCCGCCGCCCGGATTTTCTCTTTCTCTTCTTCGGTTTCGGCCTCTTCCAGACGCCGCTCGTAATCCGCCAACAGCTTTTTCGCTTCGTCGGCAACGGCCTGTCGCGACTCTTCCAGCGCCGATTTGAATTCCGCGTTGATGGTCTCAAAAGTATCGGCCACAGAACCGGTGTCGTTCTGGTCCTGTGCCGAAGCGGAACCGGTGGCGAGCAGTGCCAGCCAGGCCAGCAAATTCACAATCATTCTGGACTTTGATTTCATACTCGTATCTTAAACGTTCAAGGGTGGAGGTGGGAAATATCAATATTGCTGTGCCGCAACACTGGGGGCAGACTCGGGGAAACCAGGTTATTCGATGGGGTGAGGGTTGGCATGGAAGCCGGTTTGCCGAATCCGGCGATCCAGCAAATTCTACCAGAAAACCCGCCACTATTCCGCCAGCGAAATTTCAACCAGCTCCCCATACAGGCCTGGCAGAAAGCGGACGGGACCGCACACCGCCGGAATCAGGCAGGTATCGCCGGGTGCAAGCATGCGGGTTTCATGGCCGGTTTGCGACTCAAACTCACCGCGTGTCACAGCGACAATCCGCATCCTGCCATCACCACCAACCGAAAAAGCTCCTGACCCGCTGCGCCGTTCCATCCGGAAATAGGCCGAGTCCACCATCCGGTCGTGACCCGGCGCAAGGGTCTGCGGCGAAACTGGCCGGACCGGACCGGCCGCGAAATCGATCGCGCCGATCGCCTGTTCGATATGCAACGGTCGGGCTTTGCCGGATTTGTCGACACGGTCCCAGTCGAACACCCGCCAGGTGGTGTTGCTGGCCTGCTGGATTTCCAGAATCATCAATCCAGCCCCGATCGCGTGCACGGTACCCGCCGGAACAAACACGCAGTCGCCGCCGCGGGGCTGAAAGGAATGAAGCAGTTCCGCAGTCCGGCCCGCTGCCACCGCCTGCGCGAATTCGGTTTTGCTGACGCCGTCGCGCAGTCCTGCATAGATCGTCGCGCCCGGTTCGGCATCCAGCACATACCAGGCTTCTGTTTTTCCCAAATCGGGTGGATGCAGTTTTACGGCCAGTTCATCGTCTGGATGGACCTGGACTGACAAATCCTGCGCGGCGTCGAGAAACTTCAACAACAACGGAAAACGGCCGCGGAGGGATTCGGGAATCGCTTTTCCCGTGATCAGCTCCCATGCCGGCCGGCCCACCAATTCCGGCCCGTGGTTGGTCATCAAGTCCCCCAGCGTGCGCCCGTCCCACAGGCCGCCATCGACGATGCTTTGAGCCTGGTCGTGATCGACTATTTCCCAGCTTTCCGCCCACAGGCCCGGCCCTGTCGCTTTACTCAGCATCCCGGCCAGTCGCTGACCACCCCAGATGTAGTCGCGAAAAACCGGATGAAAACGAAGGGGTGCGGGAAAACTCATTGGCGAGGCTGACTGCACTGGAAACAGGGAAAAACGGGCGGCCCGCACTGACGAGTCGGCGTTCGGACGTTTTTCCGGGTACGGGCCGAGCTCCCCAAAAACGGCAACCACGCCCAGTTGCCGCAGGCCATTATGTTGCCAACCGCTGCATTCTGTCGATACTATCTGGATTCCCCCGGGCGTGCGTCGCGCCGTCCGGCCTGTTATCAGCGTTTTCCTGACACCCCTGCGGAGTGCCCCCGAATTGAGCCCGTCGTCATCCAGCCAGACTCGACCCGGCAGCGACGACCTGTTTGAAAAAACGCGGATGTCGTTCGGCCAGCATTTGGACGAATTAAGGCGGACGCTGATCCGGGCCCTGATCGGAGCCGGCATCGGGATTGCGATCGGTTTTATGGTCGCCACACCCGTGGTGCGAATCCTGACCGCGCCACTGGAACGCGCGATCAAAAAGTTCAACCAGCAGAAAGCCGGCGAACAAATCCTCCGCGACCAGGGTTGGGTCGGCCCCGAGACCTCAGAAAAACTGGCGGAAATGAAACAGACCCCCCAGGCCGTGATGGTCGATCCGGGCCAGCTGGTCGCAGCGCTGCGCAGCGTCAGCCCGGATTTCCTGCAGGGAGTTTCCCTGCAACCCTGGCGTTTTGCACCGCAACATGTGCCTGGCGAAGCGGTCGTGGAAATCGCGCGACTGCTGACCGACTCGTCCACCAGCAATCGGCAACCCGCCTCGCTGCAGGCTCAACTGAACGCGATCGGAGAGCTGGTTCCGCCGGAAAAA
>JBGSVU010000217.1:0-2079 GCA_041752775.1 Pirellulaceae bacterium
GCGCCACGGACCGGCTGGAATTGCTGGCCCGGTTGCGCGGCGTGCATCCGCTGTTTGGGATGTACCTGATGCAGCACATGGCGCTGGCTGACCAGTCGGAACGAATTCAGGCGCTGGAAAGTCTGCTGGAGATCCCGGGGTCACTCGGTCGCGCCATCGAAGTTCCGTCTCTGGAGGAGCTGCCCCAGGGCCCGTTGGCTACCGAACGGCTGAATCCGCTGTTGCTGACGCGCGGGTTGGCAACTCAGGCGGAATTGTTTGCTCCCGGGGAGGACGAAGACGAGGACCCGCGGCGGGGATGGTACGACGATGCGCCGCCCCGAATCCTGACGCTGGCCCACAAACTGCAGCGACTGTTTCAAAGCGAGTTTCCGGGAGTTGCGGATCTGAAGATTCGGCCCTGCTGGGTGGCCGGTGAGTTGCTGGTGTTCGGTGGCGATTTCAACCATTACATCACCAGTCACAGTTTGCAAAAGCAGGAAGGCGCCATCTTTCGTCATTTGTTGCGGATGATTTTGCTGATCGACGAAATGGCCATGATTTGTCCAGACGGGATGGAACATGACGAATGGAAAGAATTCATGGGCACGCTCGCTTTTTCCATTGAACAGTCCTGCCGCGCTGCGGATCCGGACAGTACCGACCAGTGGCTGGACGAAACGCGAGGTCAGGCGGTGGACTGAAAAGATGCCCGATTCGGCCCGAATTTGCCTGTCAGTCAGGAATTCTGCGGCTTTTCGGGACGGATGCAGCCAGTTCGCGGCCCACCCGGTGACGCCCGGGCTTTAAAAATTTGGCAAAACAGCCCCAGTTGCCCATAATAAACGGATTGGGCAGAACCAAAACCGGTTTGCCTTCGTCGGAAGATGGAATCACGCCCGGGGACACTTCCTCAATTCGCTTGCCTTAATATTTTCATTTAACTGGGTTTTCATGCGACAGGGAAAATTTGCGCCTGTTGGTCTGTTGATCGTGTCGGCAATTGTTTTGCAATTACTGCCAGGCGATTCCGTATTGGCGCTGTCGGCAGGCGCGCTGTCGGCAGGCTCGCTGGGCGGTCGCCCCTGCCAGGAAACGCAGACGATCACCCAGGCTGTGAAAATGCCTGACGGATCGACGCAGATTCAGACGCTCCAGGTTCCGGCCGGTGCATTGGCTGATGGCAACGCTCTTCAGGCCGCAATTAGTGCGAACGCAGTAGAACAGCCGGGTGGCGAGAATTCCGGCGATGCCAAACCGGAAGGCGAGGCCAAACCCGAAGGCACAGCAGACGCCGCCGCCAAAGAGGGCGCCGCTGCTGACGCTGCCGCCGGGGCTGCCAGTGGTGGCGTCGTCAAACGTTCCGACCAGCCAGCCAGCGAGGCCGATCCGAAAGAGTTTGAAGCCCGCCCCAATCCTGACGGCACGATCGAGTTCGATTTTCGGGGACAAAAATGGCCCGATCTGTTGCATTGGCTGGCTGAAGTCTCCGGGATGTCGCTCGACTGGCAGGAGTTACCGGACGACGCCTTGAACATTGCCACCCAGCGGCCATACACGTTGCCGGAAGCCCGCGATTTGCTGAACCGACATCTGCTGATGCGGGGTTTCACGATGCTTGAGTTCGAAGGGATGTTGCAGGTCGCCAAAATCGACGGCATCAACCGGGCGCTGGTTCCCAAAGTGGATCCCGCCGAACTGAATGCGTTGCCTTCCAACCGTTTTGTACGGGCGACCTTTGTACTCGACTCGCTGCTGGCCGACTCCATTTTGCCCGAACTGCAGTCCCTGCTTTCCAAAAATGGAACTCTCTCGGCACTCAACATGACCAACCGCCTGGAAGCCATGGATTCTGTGGTCAACCTGCGCGAGATCCACCGGATTCTGGCCGAAGAACAGTCCGATTCCGGGCAACTGGCCCGTGAAATCCGGCTGGTTTACATTCGCGCGGAACAGGCCAAAAACCAGCTCGAAACTTTTCTCGGCATGCAGACGATGTCGACAGAAGGGATGAATCCCGAACAGGCTGCCCAGATCATGCAGCAACAGATGGCCGCGAAACAGGCCGAAATCGCTGCGGAACAGGCCGCCGCCCAGGCC
>JBGSVU010000218.1:0-6067 GCA_041752775.1 Pirellulaceae bacterium
CCCCCGCCGCCGCCTCCGCCGCCGCCCCCACCGCCGCCGCCACCGTTTTTGGATTCAGCCAGTGCATCGAGCAACTCGTGCAGCGATGATTCAATTTCACGCTGGACCATTTGCGTCAACTGGTCGGTGCGGGGTTGTGCCAGCAGCGACTCGGCGCGGTGCAACTGTTCTCCGAGGTCGTAAACCATTTCGGGAAAAACGATGCTGGTGCCGTCCTCCAGCAACAAGTCGTAAGCCTGCTGCCCCAGTTCGGCGATCTCGGCTTCTTCGGCAGAAAGTTTGAGTGCGAGCAACCGGTCGCGGCGTGCATCGGTGCCCAGCGCCCGGACCCGGTCGTCGACTTCGATGGTGGTCAGCGAAGCAGCCTGTTGCCGGTCCAGCATTTCACGAAAGCGGGCTTCCAGCCGTGCGAGTTTTTCTTCCCGGGTTTCGTCCCTCAGCTGTGCCAGTCGTTCCTCGATCTCCTGCAGGGCCTTGTCCAGTTTTTTGCTGGCTTCTTTCTGTTTCCGTTCGGCATTTTCGGGCGACTGGTCGTCGAGGTCTTTGGCGGCATTCTGCATGTCCTGTCCCGCCTGTTCCAGCGATTGCTGGCCGGGTTGCTGTTGCTGCTCGCCCGATTCGCCTGGCTGCCCGGCCTCCGCGGACTTCGGCGACTCTTTCATTTCCTTGACGACATCAAAAGTCTTGTCGCGGGTGCGGCGCTGTTCCAACGCCATCTTTTCAAAAGCCTCGGGAGGCAGCGAAGCGATCCGGCGTTTTTCCTTTTCCAGTTCCGCTTTCGCTTTCTCCAGTTCATCGATGGCCAAATCCTGCTGCCGGGCCGCGTCGTCCGGTTTTCCGGTTGCCAGTTTTTCTTCGGCCCGCTGCTGGGCGTCGGCGGAACTGTTCAATGGCTGTTCGCCGGGTTGCGGCTGTTTGGGCGTTGACGGCTGCCCGGATTCACCGGGCTGTCCTTCACCAGGTTTGCCTTCACCAGGTTTTCCTTCACCAGGTTTGCCTTCACCAGGTTTGCCTTCACCAGGTTTGCCTTCACCAGGTTTGCCTTCACCAGGTTTGCCTTCACCAGGTTTCTCTTCGCCGGTTTTGCCCTCGTCCATCCCGGCAGGTTGGCCATTTTCTCCGGCCGGAAACCTGTTGCCGGCGATTTCATCGGCCAGGGCTTTGGTTTCGCTGCGAATATCGAACTGGCGGTCGGCGATTCGGTCAAAGGCCTTCAGTCCGGCGTTTTCGCTCTTGTCGGTTTCTTCCTTCAGTTCCTTCTGGCGGTCCAGCAGCTCGTTGACTTTCCCGATCTGTTTCTGCAATTTCTCAAGCGTCTGGTCCTTGTTGGCAACTTTTTCCGTTTCCGTGCGCTGGCGTTCCTGGTCGGACTGCAGATTCTGAATGGCTTCCTTCCATTGCTGGAGCATTTTTTCTTCCTGCTCCTTTGTCATTTTTTGCTCTTCGCGGTTGACCAGCAACCGGACCAGATCATCGAGCGACGCAATGACTTCTTGCAGTTTTGCGTTTGCCTGGACGGCGTCCCCGGAATCGATCAGCCGCGCGACATCGGCCATTTTCGAGGTAATCAGACTTTCGCGGGCCTGCTGAAAAGCGAGCACCAGACGCTGGGCCTGTTCCGGTTCTTTTTCGGCCAGTTCGCGGGCGATCACCGCGAAACGTTCTTCGAGTTCCAGCATTTTTCGCTCGACCAGCCGCTGGCGTTCGCCCATCGCGGTGGCGCCTTCCTGCCGGGAGGCGGGAGGCTGGCAGGCCAGCCCGGTTTGCGAGACGACACCCAGCGCGAACGTGGCGAAAACCAGCAGGATGCCAGGCATAAGGCGGGCTGCTGCCGCCAAACGGTTGTTGTGACAAAGGTTCATGATCGAGTTGCCCTGCAAATTGTTTTACTTGCCGTCACCCAGCGGATCGAACGGCAGGTCGCTGTCCGTTTTGCCCGGTCGTTCCAGATCGCGTTTCATATTCTGTTCGATCCGCCGGATTTCCAGCAGGCGATTGACGGCCTCCTGGTAATTTTCGGAGGACTGCATCGCTGCAAGGATAACGCGCATCGCCTCAAGGATCTGTTCCTGGATTATTTCTGTTTCACTGGCGGCCTGATTCAGTCCGGCCGGGTCGTTCATCACCCGCCGGGCCTGGTCCATGCCGGCAGCCGCCGCGCTGATCAGCTGTTCATCCATTGACCGGATGGGGGCAATGATGTCGTTTTCAAAGCGGCCCTGAATGGACTGCCCCGGATCGGTCACGCCCGACTGTTCGTCCAGCCGGTTGTTGTAAACCTCGACGAGGAATTCATCGAAACGGTCGGCCACCGCGACCACACTGGTTCCGACGGCACGCTGTTCCCGATATAGGGCCAGCAGCCGCGCCTCCAGATCGCGTTTCGCCGCTGCGTCCGGGCCAGCCCCCGCCGCGACGGACTGCTTCAGCTGGCTGGTCAGTTCCAGCTGCCGGTCATACGCCATCTGAAAGACACCCCGTTGCTCTATCTCCCGACGCAACAAGTCCGAGATCAGTTCCTCGGGCGTCACGATTTTGACCAGAAACTCGCGGCTGCTGCCGGTTGCCGCTGCCGGCACAGCAAAATCCGTCGCCGACAACACAAAACGAAACGCCACGCCAGGCTCCAGTCCCAGCGGTTCCAGCTCCAGCACCGAAACCGTCTGCAGCACCTCGCTCAACAACCGGTCACCTGCGAAACCGCCCACGGGCACCAGACGCTCTCCAACCGGTTGGGATTCCGACATCCAGCGTGTATCAAATTTCGCCTCGGCGATTCCAAAATCATCGGTTGCGCTCCATTCCACCGGTACGCGGGCCGTTGGCACTGCCAGTCCGGAAATTCCCAGCAGCCGCGCGCGAACCACTGGAGCATCGTTGCCGCGCAGGCGGATTTCGAACTGGAAATCGCGGACGTTGGTCAGCCCCAGTTCGTCGTGCAACCGAATCGCGTACTGTCCGCCCGCAACGCCACCGTCCACTTTGGCATTTTTTTTGTCATCGATCGTCACCACGCCGCGGTCGAAGGTGACTTGCCAGAGATTCTCGCCACCGGCCCCGGCCGTCAACGGCGTGGAAACTCCATCCCGTTCGATGGTGGCCGATTCGAGTGGCTTGTTCATTTTCGCAAGGACTTCCATCCCGCCCGATTCCAGAATCGAATGCGGCCCGGGTCCGGTCAGCGGCTGGCTGGTGCGCCCCGTCCATTCAGGCAGCAGTGCATTCAGCTGCAAATCATCCACGGCCGGCGGTTCGACCAGCACCAACTCGACCCAGTCCGTGGTGTCGTCACCCCCGCTGGCGCGGATCCGGCAACCACTGGCAATACCATGAAACATGAAAGAATGCTCGCGCCCGTCCAGCCGCCCCGTCGGTTTCATCCGCTGTAGGGAACGTCCCGACGCCCCGTCAATTTCCAGATCGACATCGACATTCTGCACACGGCTGGTCTCGGTGACTTCGACCAGTTGCCGGTAGTCCATGCCGCGCGGCACCACGATTTTTCCATCGGTCGCACCGACAATCTGCAAATCCGTGGCGCGGGGCCATTCATCCGCAGACAACAGCAGATTGCGGCGGAACCATGTTTTCAGAAAATCGTTCCCCGCCACACCCACCGCGATTCCGGCAAAGGCGAGGGCCGCCGTCACCAGCATCACGAGGTATTTCCGGCCAGCGGCCCGGTTCAACACCCCGGAAAAATCGACCTGCTCGGCCTGTTCCATTCCCTGGCGAATCGTCTCCGTCGCCAGTTCGCCCGATACCGCCGCCTGGCCGGACCGCTCGTTTCGCAACAGCTGAAACCCGCTGATCACCGACTGGGCCATCTGGGGATTCTTCTTCTCCACCTCCAGCACGAGGGCGTCATCGGTAATCCCCTGCGAAAGCGGCCGCACCAAATAACGCCATGCCATCCACGCTGCCGTGGCCGCAATCAGCACCAGCATGATCCCGCGCTGGGCCAAATCCATCCGGAACCAGCGGTCCAGCAGCATGTCCAGCAACAGAATCGCAAGCACAATCCACAACAGCCGCGCCAGCCCGCGGACACTCAACCAGCGCCGCATCCGCGAACGCAGCCCATGAATCCGTCGCGTGAAACGGGTGGCATCAAATTGTGAAGCGATCGAACTCATAACTTCCGGTTTTCTTCAAGTTTCAAAAACGGCCCATCCCAATTCCGGCAATCGCGAACCTGCGACCGACCTGCCGACCATCCACCGGCACTCTCCATCACAGCAGGCGATACCACTTTCTCAAACCCCATTCACAACAAAGCAGCACCAGCGGCACCAAAAATGCGCCGTACCGCGTCAACCGGTTCAGATCCCAGGCCGGTTGCGACGGGCTGTTAAATTCTGCCCGCGTCTCCCGCCGCGGCAACATCTCCGGCAGTTTGTCGATTTCATCCAGCCGCAAATATTGTCCACCCGACTGGGTCGCGAGGTCGCGCAACAACTGTTCATCCAGCCAGTCCGAATCCATCTCGGCGCTCGGCGCCGTCACGCGGAACGAAGCGGCCTCGAACAGCGCCACCGCGTCCTCGCCGCCGGAAGTCTCCGCACCCGGCAAATCGAAGGTCGCGCGAAAGGTCCCGGTCCGGCTGGCCAGCACGCCGCCCTCGAATTGTCCGGGCTGGCCGGGCACCGGCTGCAGGGTCAGTTTCTGAATGCGACCGGCATCATCCGTCATGATCACCGGAATCGATTCCGCACTCAGCGGCTGGAACTGTTCGTCGCGAATCCGCGCGAGAAAAGTAATCCGGCCACCCAGTTCGTATTCGGTCATGTCGCTGTCCAGCACCCCCCGTCGCGATCCCTGCAACGAACGGTTTTCGACCATGAACCGCACGACCTGAATCCAGAAGCGGTCAAAGTACTGCGCCTGAACTCCGACGCTGCGCCACAACCATGTGCCCATGAATCCGAAATAGACCACGTTGCCCGCGCCATACCGTCCCGTCACGAGGACCGGCTGGTTTCCCTCCATGTTTTTTCCCTGCCCCGATTCCAGCAGCACCCGCGCCGTCGGTTTGGCGGAAATCGCAGGAAAGCTCCAGGCAAATCCGGGAAACTGGCCCCAGCGCATTTCATTTTCGGCCTTGTCCGCGTGAAAACTCATGACCGGGTGGTCGAGATTGTAGTCGACCACCTGCATCGCTCCACCCGAATCGCTGGCCTCGGCAATCACCTGGCTGGCCGCAATCGATGCCGCGTCGCCAAAACGGACGGGCAACAACTCCAGCATCCCGCTCAACCGGTTCATCGTCAGAAACTCCGACGCGTGGTGCGGGCCTGCCATGTACATCAGCCCACCGGCCTTGTTGCGGCAAAACTCCTGCAGCATCGCAATCCACGCCGCGTCAAACTCCTCCGGGTTCGGATCAATCATGATCACAACGTTGTACTGGCCCAGATCGACCAGGGAACGGGGCAGGCTGCTGATTGGCATATCGCCTTCCTGGGGCCGCGATTCGTCCATGCTCTGCAACCAGCAGCTGAGCGACACCGTGGGATCACGCTGCAACAGGCGCTGCAGCTGGATGTATTCCCACCCCGGCAACCCGCCGATCAGCAACACCCTGATCTGCTCATCAACGACGCTGACCGGAGAGCTGGTTCGCACGTTGTCATCTTCGGTCGTTTCAGTGCCCACCCCGCGCGCCACAACGCTGTACTGGTAGCGACCGGGGTCCATAACGGTGTGACTGAAATCAACACGGATTCGCGATCCGGTTGCCGGGATCTGGGCCTCCTGCGACAGAATTTCGACGGGCCCTCCCTCGGGCCGGTCGTCGGTTCCCAGCCGCTGCTGCATCAGGCTGATCTGCAACGCCTGGCCGCGGGCCGGGTCTTCTTTGGGCAAACTGGCCTGGACCAGCGTTTCGATCTCAAAAGCCTCTCCGGGGTAGACCTGCGACCGGACAAAAACTTCTTCCACCGAAAGATTCCGGCGCGGCACAGGATCACCGACGCCAACGGTAAAAACCGGAATCTCCCGCTCGCCGGCCTGTTTGGACATCAGTCGCGGGTCCTCGCTGCCATTGTGCTGGCCTTCGCTGACCACC
>JBGSVU010000219.1:0-2739 GCA_041752775.1 Pirellulaceae bacterium
TTTCCCCCGTAGCGCGAATCACGAAAAAAACGACTGCTGTACATGCCCCGCCGCTGGACGCGCACAATCCATCCTGCAACCGCCGTGCCAGCTGACGTGACGGATTCCGTTCGTGAAATATTTCGGCGTGGATCTCTGCGAGGCATGACGTGGTCGATTCTGCGCGAAAACCCTCTGGTTTTCCAGCCGTTCTACCCGACCCGTCCGGATTCTGCCCGCGCAATTTGCCCAAATGCCGCAGCAACTGTTACAATTCCGGCTCGCCAGGGCAAAGGGTTTCGGCAGTTTTTTTTCACTGGACGAATTCCGCTTCTGCTGCCTGCCCCACCGGAAGTTTCCATGTTTGATATTTTTGGACAAGTCCTTGAAGCCCGCGACCTCGTAGTCATTCTGTTGCTGGTCCTGCTGGAAGGTCTGCTGTCCCTGGACAACGCGCTGGTCCTCGGACTGCTCGCGCGGCGTTTGCCGAAACACCAGCAAACCCGCGCGCTGACCTACGGGCTGGTCGGTGCCTTTTTCATCCGGCTGGTCGCGATCTCCTGCGCTCAACTGTTGCTCAACTGGCAAATTGTCAAACTGCTGGGAGGCGGATATCTGGTTTACATCGCCGTTCATTATTTCTGGTCCGAACTGCGCAGCCGGGCCGCAGAAAAAATCGTGGCGGACGCCCAGGGGATGCCCAAACTGGTCGACCGGACGACCGGTGTGGCACTGGGATCCGAAGCCCTGGATGAAGAAACCCAGGCCCGAACGCCAGTCCAGATTCCGGAACGCGTTGCCGGGACAGAAGGCACAGAGTCCGGCGGCGCCAGCGCCGCTCCGCAAAGCCAGCCAGCTGCGATCAATGCGGCGGCCGGCCATGCCCGCTTTTGGCCAACGGTGTTTGTAATTGAGCTGACCGACCTGGCGTTTGCGGTCGATTCCATTCTGGCCGCGATCGCGCTGGTAGGCCCCGCACCACCAGCCCATGATGGCCTGCATCCGAAACTGTGGCTGGTGTTCACGGGCGGGATGTTGGGCGTGGTCCTGATGCGGGTCGCTGCGGCGATGTTTCTCAAATTGCTGGAACGCTTTCCGCGCTTTGAGTATTCGGCCTATCTGCTGGTGCTGACGATTGGAGCCAAATTGTGCATCGACTGGTTCGTCAATTCGCCGGAACACCCGCACCGGATCGATTTCCACAGCCCCTCCGGTCCCGCGTTCTGGGTTTTCTGGATGGCGATGCTGGCCTGTTTCCTGTACGGATTTGTCCCTCAGGAACAGCGGACGGGGCGCGAGTCGCACTGAGTGCATCCTGAGCCGACTTGCAACGGTCTGCCGTCCATATCAATGCGCCGTAGTTCGCATCCCGTTCGGCCCGCCGGAAATTTTTTGTCCGAAATCGACTGGCCACGCGGCGGTTTGAAATCCGCGCTGCCGCAAATAGTCCCGCAACTTCATGTACTGGGCGAAACTGTCGGGATAGACCCAAATTGAAACCGTCGTTCGGCCGGCCTGCAAACGTTGCAGCCGGGTGGCGAATCGCGAGCCATCCTGCATCGCCATTTCCGCTGGTTCGCCCTGGTCGAAAACCACGGGTGTGATATCAAAATGGGTCAGCTCGACCGACATGCTCTCGCCGACCCCTGGCACGTTCTGGATTCGCGTGCCCAGCCGATAGTTCATGCGGAAGCCATCAACCTGCCCGGTCATGTCTTCGATTTCGCCACTGGTTCGCAACGTGGCGGATCTGGTTTTCCAGTCCGTTTTCATTTGTTCGATCAGGGCTTCGACCGGTACGAATTCGACTTTGCCACCTTCCAGTCGAAAATGAACTTCATCCGAGAAAACTGTTTTTGCGATCGGTGTTGGGTAGTGCACGATTTTTTCGATGGTCTGTTCAGCCACCGCCGCGTCGCGCGCCGACAGGGTCTGGTCCAGCCGGGTCAGTTGCGACTGCAGCTGCTGAAGCTTCAGGCGCGTTGTCACGATTCCGGCTGACGAATCTTCGGCAGGGGCTTCTTGCTGAATCGCACGCAGCGCCGCGGTGCGGGCCACCATCAGTTCCATGCGAATCGATTCCAGGCGGCGCGTTGCCCGTTCGGTCGCAGCCAGACCGGATTCCAGTTCGCGATAACCGGCTTCGTTTTGTTCAGCGCGCGTGCGGGTTTCCGCGGCGGCCGCTTTCAGCTTCTCCAGCTGTTCCGTTTTTTTGTCGACCTGTTGATCCACAACCTGGCTGTTGAGAATGGTTCGCGAGCAGGCACTCGCGATCGCAACAAGAATAATCAACACACCGACGAGGTTGGCGATTACATCCAGTAGGGAGTCTTCACCGCCGGACAATTCATTCGCGGGCCGTTTGCGTTTTCTCATCGTTCGGCTGCCTCCGCCATTTCAATACCGCTGCCATCCAGCAACCGGCGCAGTTGTTGTGAGCGCAACTCACCGCCCGGCAAAACCCGAATTCGCAACTCGGGTCGCCAGTAGCCCCGTTCGGGTGGCGCACCCCAGCTTTGCACGACCTGCTGAACAACGCCGACCAGCTGGTCAGCCGATGCTTCGTGACCCGCTCCGAAGGCAATCTTTTCAACAGCCAGCCAGCTGCTGGTTCCCGGATCGACTTGCACGTTGTCGGCGTCGCACCAGACAAGGATGGGACGACGGTATCCGGTAACCTGGGTCGAGTTCCGCGGCACAGCCCATTCCGCGCCGCGCTGATCCGCCAGGCAGGGACACGTCCCCGGCGATACGGATTGC
>JBGSVU010000220.1:0-4317 GCA_041752775.1 Pirellulaceae bacterium
CCCCGGTCGCAGCATTTGAGTCACGACCACGTCACCGATGTGGCTCGCCTCGATACGCCGCCCAACGAGGTGCTCCAGAACCCAGACCGTGCCATCGGTTTTTGCAATCACGACGGGAAAGCCTTCGGCCAGTAAACCGAAAATGTCGTCTGCCCGGATTTCATTTTCCTGAACCAGAAAGCCCGCCTGACGAGCTCCGTGAATCAGCAGCTGGAACGGATCGTCGCCCTCTGTGTCCGCTGCCGACTTCTGAAAATCCAGTCCGGTCAAATCGACAGGCATGTGCAGCGCCAGGCCGATGCGGCGGATGACTTCCGGCAGGCGTTTGACCAGGGTAAGCGATCCGGGATTCCGTATCCCGGTGGTGTTCGAATCGGCGGGTTCAGGCATGTTTTTCGGTTAAGGGCTTCCTTTTCTGTTAATCCCGCATGGTTTTCGGGCCGCGTTGGCCCGGCCTTGCTACCGCAGCTGCTTCGCGGTTTTGGGGCCCCCCTGAAACGCAGGCCGCCGCCAAAAAATCCTCTAACTCCCTGTCAGAAGCCTTTCCCCCAAATCAGACTGAATTTTCATTCCCGTTCCGGGGTTTGACCCCTGGGGAACAGTCATCCATTCATGTCGTCCACATCAGACGCCTTAGATCACCCGTTTTTCGTGGTCGAGTTTCACCATTTGATCGAAAAAAAAGGCCACTTTTTTCAGTCACGGCCGCTTTGGGGCGAATGGGCGCGTCATCCCGGGGAATTGCAACAGCTTTTGCGGTTTGTGCGGGATGTTTAGACTGGATCGCCCGGTGCCGCTGAAACCGGTGGTTCTTTTTATTGCGGTCATTGCAAATTTTTTACGCGACTGCCCATGATCAACGTTGTCGAATTGTCCAAATCGTTTCGCACCGCGACCGGCAAGGTCACGGCTGTCGAGAATGTCTCGTTTTCTGTAGGGGACGGCGAAGTCTACGGGTTGCTGGGGCCCAATGGTGCGGGAAAAACGACCACGATGCGGATGATTCTGGGGCTGATTCCTCCCGATCACGGGTTCGCCGAAATTGATGGTTTTCGCTCGGACCTGGAGCCAGAAGAAATCAAACGGAGAGTTGGATTCGTTTCCGCTTCGGCAGGCATTTACCAGTGGCTGTCCGGGCGTGAGATGCTCACTTTTTTTGCCGGAGTCTACGGGATGCAGGACGCGGAGATCGACCAGCGAATTGGAATGCTGGCCGGAATGCTGGGTTTGGAGGGATATTTGGACCGCCGCTGCAGCACGTTGTCAACCGGACAAAAACAGCGGTTGAACCTCGCAAGGGCCATCGTCCACAATCCACCTCTGATGATTCTCGACGAACCGACACTGGGACTGGATGTGGTGGGCAGCCAAACCGTTTTTCGCTGGATTGACGGCCTGAAAGAACAGGGCAAATCGGTGATCCTCTGCACGCACCAGCTGGAACAGGCCCAGCGGGTCTGCGACCGCTTTGGACTGTTACACAACGCCCGAATGGTGCGTACCGGAAACCTGTCCGGATTGCAGCAGGCCACCGGCCGGGATGACCTGGTCGACATGTTCGTCGATTTGATGGCCAGCGAACGGGCCGCGGATCCGGTCGCACCTGGAGTCCAGTCATGAACGACAGCCATGGTGTTCCTGTTCCCGGAAAGAAAAACCGCGTGAGTCTCTGGCGGCTGGCCCAGAAGGAACTGCGGGAAACATTGCGCGACCGCCGCACGATCGTAACGCTGGTGTTGATGCCGCTGATCGTCTACCCGATCCTCAGTCTGGTTCTGCGGACTTTTCTTTTTTCGAATCTCGGTGCTGCTGCCGAAGACAACCTGATTCGTTACCGGATGGTTGTGCGAACGGACTGGCCCGAGGCGGATGTCAAGGACCTTTTTCAGATCCTCGACGGGCTGGTCGCCATCGAAAAAGGAATGCCGCTGCAGGCAAACGATACCAGCGACGATGAAAGCAGCGATGAAGATGACGGTGGGGAGGGAGACGATGCCGCGGCGACCAGAAAAATGGCTGCTGATCTGGCCCGGCGTCCAGAGGAAGCTCCACTGGCGATGCAGGATATTCTGCTGCAGTCCGAACAGGACTCGAAAGCGGTGGATGCGGCCAACATGATCAGCGGCGGAACGACGGACCTTGTTATCCAGCTGAACGGCGGGCCGGCAGATCTGATGCGGGACCAGCCTCTGGCGATCACGCTGGTGTTCAGCGAGGACCTGCCCCAGAGCCGGCGCGCGGCGGGGTTTTTTCGGGAATACATCGATGTCTACAACCGGGCGGCCTTGCAGGACCGGTTGCGGCAGAACCGGATCAGTCCGGCGCTGGCAATTGCCGCCAAAGACCAGAAAGTCCGGGTCGAAAATCCGCCTGGAACCGTTTCGTTTGCCTCGATTATCCCCCTCGTGCTGGTGTTAATGACGATCACGGGCGCGGTCTATCCGGCGATCGATTTGACGGCGGGAGAACGGGAACGGGGAACGCTGGAGACCCTGATTGCGACTCCGGCGCCGCGGCTGAAAATCCTCGTGGGGAAACTGGTCGCCGTGCTGACTGTGGCTGTGCTGACCGCGACGCTGAACGTAATTGGCATGATGTCAACCGTATGGGCATTTCAGCTGGACCAGTTTCTGCTGGGCGGCCAGCCCATCACGCTGGGGATTGTGTTGCGGATCTTCGGATTGCTGGTGCTGTTCGCGACGTTCTTCTCGGCGCTGTTGCTGGTAGTGACCAGTTTCGCGCGCAGCTTCAAGGAGGCCCAGGCCTATCTGATTCCGATCATTCTGATGTCGTTTGCTCCGGGGCTGATTGCCATGACGCCGGGACTGGAGCTGTCGGGCCCACTGGCGGTTTGTCCCATGATCAACATTCTGTTGCTGGCGCGGGACATCCTGCAGGGTACGGCGGAGCTGGTGCCGGCCTCGATCGCCGTATTTTCGACGATGGTCTACGCGACCGCAGCGATTGGCCTGGCGGCTTCGATTTTTGGAGCTGATTCGATTCTGTATGGAAGTGAAGGATCGTGGCGGGAGATGTTTCTGCGACCGGTGGAAGCTTCTTCCGTTGCGGCTCCGGCGACCGGGATGCTGGTGTTGGCGCTGTTGTTGCCTGTGAACTTTGTGATGATTGCGCTGATGGGCAAATTGGGGACCGACGTGACGAGGCAGTTGGCGCTGTCGGCGGTTTTTACGGCGCTGTCGTTTCTGGTGTTGCCGGCTCTGGTGGCCTGGCATCAGCGGGTGGATTTTGCGGGCGGATTCGGCTTGCGCCTGCCCCGTCCGCTGGTGCTGCTGGTGGCTGTGGTGCTGGGGCTGGTGATGTGGCCGTCGGTCATGAGTCTGATCGAGATGTTTCACGGCGTGCTGGAGTTTTTTGCGGGGAGTGAAGAAAGTTCTGCATGGCAGGAGCGGCTGGTCCGGTTCAGCCAGGAGCAGACGGAGCGATTTCGCCAGGCTCCGGTCTGGATTGTGGTCCTCGCGATGGCGGTTGTGCCAGCGATTTGTGAGGAGTGGTTTTTTCGCGGAATGTTGTTGCGTTCGCTGTTGGGTATGGGCAAACCGATGTGGGCGATTGCAGGAAGTGCGGTGGCGTTTGGCGCCTTTCATACGCTTTCGGGCAGTGTTGTTTCGTTTGACCGGTTGATTCCGACAGCGATGATGGGCGCGGTGTTGGGGTGGATCGCCTGGCGAACGGGATCGCTGTTGCCGGGAATCCTGTTGCACATGTTTCACAACGCCACGATTGCGCTGCTGGCACGCTGGACGCCGGAACTGGAGAAACTCCCCTGGTTTCCGGAATCGGACCAGGCGGTCCCCGGATCGTGGACGGTGGTCAGCATGGTGTTGACGGTTTTGTTGTTGCTGACGTTGAACGTTGTGGGCCAGCGCCGCACCGAATCGTCATGAATCGATCCCTGATATTCGGGTTGTGTGCAGCGGGTTGGGTTGGGCTGTTGGCATGGGTCGTGCTGGACAGTCGGGCCGGGGCCATGGGGTTGCGGAACACGTTGCTGCTGGGAGGCGGCAGCGCGGGGTTGGCGCTTCCGCTGGCCGTGATGATCTGGATGGCGGGAACGGGAAAGTCGCTCGCGTCGCGCGGGGTGTTGCTGGCGACGGTAGTGGTCGCAGCCATGCCGGGGTGGGTGATGATTTGTGCGTGGGACGCAGCGTTTGGGCGGTTGGGCTGGATCACGGCGGTCTGGACCAGCCGTTACACGGCGGTGGTTCCTCCGTGGCCGGCTGCGCTTTGGGTCCATGCGAACATGGTGGCGCCGCAAATTGCGTTGTTGCTGCATTTTTGCCAGTCGCGTTACGGTTG
>JBGSVU010000221.1:0-9286 GCA_041752775.1 Pirellulaceae bacterium
CCACACACAGCTTCTGCCTGTCCGGCTCAAACCTGATAGACGCCCACGCGAAACGGTTCATCGGCGGCATGCCGGGTAACCATGGCCAAAGTCCGAATCAGCGTGGCGCGGGTTTCGGACGGTTCGATGATTCCATCGACCCACAGTCGGCTGGCGGCATATCGAATGTCGGTACACGTTTCATAGGCTTCGGAAACCCGGACGCGCAACTCCTCCATCTCGTCGGCGTCGGGAATTTTGCCGGCCCGTTTCAGCGCCGCGATGTTGACATCCAGCAGCGTGGAGGCCGCCTGTTTGGAACCCATCACGGCATACTGGGCATTGGGCCATGCGAAAATGAACCGCGGATCAAAGGCCTTGCCGCACATCGCGTAATTGCCCGCGCCGAAGCTGCCACCGGTAATCACCGTGATTTTGGGAACGCGGCTGTTGGAAATCGCATTAACGACCTTGGCACCGGCCCGAATGATTCCCACCTGTTCGCTGTCGCGTCCGACCATGAACCCGAACACATCCTGCAGAAACAGCAGCGGCGTCCAGGTCTGGTTGCAGTCCATGATGAAGCGGGCTTCCTTGTCCGCGCTGTCGTGGTAAATCACGCCGCCGAACTGCATCCCTTCCTTTTTCGTCATTGCCGGCTGCCGCTGGTTGGCGATGATTCCGACATGGTGTCCTCCGATTTTGGCCAGGCCACAGACCAGAGTTTGACCATATTCCGCCTTGTACTCCACGAAAGTGTCCGCATCGATCAAATGTCGAATCATGTCACGAACGTCAAATCGCGCGCCCGGACTGAGCGGAACCGCGGCACAGATATTGCCGGTCGCCTGCGGTTCCTGTGGGGTATCATGCCGAAAAACCGAAGCGTGCGGGTCGGGCGGAAACATTCCGACCAGTTGCCGGACCCGCTTCAGGGCCGCGTCGCCATCCGGTTCGCGAAAGTCGATGGTCCCGCTGATCGCCGCGTGCATTTCGGCGCCACCCAGTTCCTCGTGCGACACCTCCTGGCCGATCGCACTTTTCACCAGGGCCGGACCGGCGAGGTACAGCCCCGACCCTTCCGTCATCACCAGTTTGTCGCACAGCACGGGCAGGTATCCGCCACCGGCGACGCAGTTGCCCATGATCGCGGCCAGTTGCGGAATCCCCATTGCCGATATCACCGCGTTGTTGCGAAAGATGCGTCCGAAGTCATCTTCGTCAGGGAAAATTTCGTCCTGCAGCGGCAAAAAAACTCCTGCCGAATCAACGAGGTAGAGCAGGGGCAGGCGCGAGTTCATCGCGATCCGCTGCGCCCGCAGGACTTTTTTGCAGGTCATCGGGAAAAAGGCACCGGCCTTGATGGTCGCGTCATTGGCGATCACCATCACGTCGCGGTTCTCGATCCGGGCGACACCGCAAACCACGCTGGCCGACGGAGCACCACCCCAATCCGAATACATCTCCCACGCTGCCCACAATCCGATCTCGGTCCATTGGGCCGGGTCATCGAGCAGTTTTGCAATTCGTTCGCGGGCGCTCAGCCGGCCTTTCTCGTGCTGGCGGGCGACGGCTTTGGCGCCGCCGCCGGCGCGGATTTCAGCGGCTCCCGTTTCGATATTGCTGATCAGCGATTCCCACCCGGAACTGGACGACATGCGATAACTTTCTGATGAAAGGGGTGATGGAAAACGGTTAAAACAACCAGTCGGACAACCAGTCTGTCTGGCCCCAGAATATCCCGCAAAGACCAAATTTGCGACCGCCCTTTCTGGCGGGGAAATCGTTGTTGCGGCGGGCCAGGACTATGCCCAAAGGTTTTTCCGCTAAGATGACCCGGGTCGAAATGGTCGATGGCCCGATTTCCAGAATTCCGATGACCGATCAAATCAGTTTGCAACCCGTTTTTTCCTGGACCGCCGTGGCAGTCATCGCTGCCGGTCTGGTTGCGCTGATGCTGATCCGCCCCGATTTCGTACAGTTGAGCCCGGCCCGGATGCGGACACTGCTCCTGCTGCGGTCGGGTGTGATCGCCCTGGCGATCCTCGCGATGCTGCGACCCGGGTGCGTCAGCACGGTCGACAGCAAGCAGTCGGCCCAGTTGCGGATGCTGCTGGACCTGAGCCGTTCGCTGGAGTTGCCCCACGAAAGCGACACGTCCCGCCGCTGGGACGTGATGCGACGGATGATCGATGACAACAGCGCGGTGATCGCGCAACTGGCCGCCGACGATATCGAAATTGTCTGGGAGGGGTTTGATGGGCAAGTCAAACCACTGGAGGTGGTGGACGGGATGCCGCAACTGCCCGACGATCCGGATGGAGCCGAGACCGATCTGGCCCAGGCGATTTACACGACCGCTCGGGGATCGCGCGACAAACGGGTGGTCGGTGTGATCATCCCGACCGATGGCGTGCAGAATTCGGCCGAGATGCCGGTCGATGTCAACGATGCGATTGCCGCCCTCGAGGACCGGGGAATTCCGTTGTATCCGGTTCCACTCGGGTTGCCCGCGGGTGTCGGCGAAACGGCGGACGTCGCGGTGACCAATTTGCCCGACCATCACACCGTCGCGGTCAAAAACCGGCTGGCAGTCCGGGCGGCGCTGGAGACCCGGGGTTACGCCAATCAGCGGCTGACCGTGCAGCTGGCTGTCTCCCGGGCCGGCCAAACCGAAGAAATCGTGGACACCCGGTTTGTCACTCCTGCCAGCGGCAACGAACAGCAGGTCGTCGAGCTGTATGTGATTCCTCCCGAGCCGGGCCAGTTTCGCATGGCGGTTCGCGTTTTGCCGATGCCGGGCGAAATTGCACTGCGCAACAATGAATTGACTTCATTCCTGTCGGTGGAAGAAGGGGGAATGCGGGTGTTGATGTTGATGGGTGGATTGAACGCCGAACAGATCTATCTGCGCAAGGCAATTCCGGCCGCCGCGCAGGGGATCGATCTCGATTTCTTTTCGCTGCATCCCGACACGCAGGCCCTCGGTGGAGCGCTGACGGAACTGTTGCGCGACGAGACCTGGGATGTGATTGTGCTGATGGATCTCGATGCGCGGGCGATTTACGAAAAGGGGACCCGGGAAGAAAACGTCGCTGCACTGGAACAGCATGTGGCGCGTGGCAAAGGCCTGTTGATGATTGGCGGGGACCACAGTTTCGGACCGGGGCTGTGGCATTCCAGTCCGCTGGCTGACGTGTTGCCGGTGACCATGGATCCGCGCGAGCGTCAGGATTTCGGCACAGAAATCAACCGCTCGCTGCATATCGAACGCCAGTTGAAACTGGTACCTGTGGAAAACCATTTCCTGACCCGGCTGGACGACGCTTCGGAACCGCGCGAATCCTGGAAAAAGCTGCCCCCGCTGCTGTGTGCCAACCGCTTTGCAGGCATCAAGGACAGCGCGGAAGTTCTGCTGGAGAGCGAGACCGGCGAGCCGATCATGGTGGCCGGGGGTTATGGTGCCGGCCGCGTGATCGCTTTTGCTGGCGATTCCACCTGGCGCTGGTGGTTGAAGGGATACCAGGACGAATACAAGGCCTTTTGGCGGCAGATCCTGTACTGGCTGGCCTTTCGCGACGGTCAGAGCAATGATCTGGTCCGGATCGAAATGCCACGCCGCCGCTTTTCGCCGGAATCAGCCGTGACTTTTTCGGCCGATGCCTGGACCGCGACGGGAGAACGGATCGCCGACAGTGAATTCGAGTCGTGGATGGTCAGTCCCGATGGAAAACGGACGAACATTCAGTTGACTCGGTCGGGTGACCGAAACTGGGCTGAACTGGGCCGCGACCTGGTCACGGTTCCAGGAATTTATACGGTCGGGGTCCGCGCCCATCGCGGAGGCGAAGAGATTGGGCAGGCGGAGCGCGAGTTCAGCATTTCTGATTCCGACCGGGAGAAATCCGATCCGGCGGCCAATCACGAGTTGCTGGAGCGACTGGCGGCGCAGACTGGAGAGTTCGGCGGGCGGGTCGTCAGCCCGGTTCAATTCGGCGAGTTGCTGGCGTCGCTGAAGGAAAACCTGCCCGAACTGCAGGTCAAGGTTCCGGTGAAGTGGCAACTGGGTCAAACGGCGGCCGATTCATCGGTGTTTTTGCTGGCATTTGTCGGCCTGCTGGGCACCGAGTGGTTTTTGCGAAAACGCTGGGGCCTGGTTTAGAGCCTGTCCCCAAAGGGGTCAGACCCCTTTTGGGACAGGCTCCTGGTTCAGGACTGGTCGAAGTTGATTTGGGATTCTGGAAACAACAGAGACGAGATGGGACGCATTCGGGAACCGGTTCAGGTGTTGGGAATCATGGCGGTGATCTCGCGTCATGAACAGGCGGTGGAGTGGAGCGCCGGGCGGATGGCGGGGATCGGCGGTGCTGTGGCCCTGACAAGCGAACGGTTTGAACATGGCGAAACCGGCTTTTACGAAAAAGAGATGGGTGACGGACTGTTCAAACAGTTTTTGCTGTTTGAACGCTGGATAGGGCAGGGCGATTTGGCGGACTGGAAGATTTTCACGAATGGTCTGGAAGCCGAATTTGCAGCTTCGGGAAATTTTCCTCAAAAGCGCCCGCTGAATCTGGACCCGGGTTATCTGAGTGAAGCGAAACTGGTCCTTGGCACGACGAAAGACCGCGATCACCGGATTTACCTGCGTGACGGGATTTACGCTGAGGTGACTCTGCATTACGAACGCCATCACTGGGTGGCACAACGGTGGACCTACCCCGATTATCAGCGCGCCGATTACCAGCATTTCTTCAGCCGCTGCCGCGACTATTTCCGCGATCGCAAGGGGGAACTGGCTGCGGGACCGTCCAAAACCAAATGAATCCCATTGATATTTCCTTTTTTTGGCAAATGCCCCTACACTTGGGGGTTCAGGTCCGCCGGTTTTCGCGGAACGGTTCCTTCAGCTAAACACGTGGGATTGCTTCAGTCATGCCTCATTTTTCTGTACTTTCGGTTTGGACGGCGATCGTTCTGGCGCTCGGAACGGGAGGATGGATTTCGCTTGCAGTTCAGGACCCGGTTCAGGTTCCGCAACGCCAGGGGACCGGCCAGAACCAGGAAACGGCAGATTCGATGGCGGATGTGCCGAAAAGTGAATGGTCCGCGTCGCCCGGCGATTTGCCGCCGAAAGAGGACCTCGTCAAAGACTGGGCCAAACCTGATTTTGTGTTGTTTGTTTCCGGCCAGTTGCACGGCTATATCGAGCCCTGTGGGTGCACGGGACTGGAGAACCAGAGTGGCGGACTGCAGCGCCGATTCGAAGTAATGAATTTGCTCAAGGGGCGCGGATGGAATGTCGTGCCTGTCGATGCCGGCGACCAGTTGAACCGGGACCGCAGCGGACTGCAGTCGCTGGTGAAACTGGAAACCGTCTACGAAGGCCTTTGCAAACTGATGGGTTATCAGGCGATCGGTTTTGGCGAAGGCGAGTTGCGGCTGGCGGCGCTCGAACTTGCCGGCACGATCAACAACAAGGCGGACCCCGCGAACAATCCGTTTGTGTCGGCCAACGTTACCATCCTCGATCCTTCACTGGTCAGCAAGTTCCGTCTGATCGAGGCCGGTGGGAGGAAAATCCTTGTGACTTCGGTGATCGGTGATGGTGTGATTGCCAGCTTGCGGGACAACGACTTCGTGACCCAACCTCCGGCACAGGCTTTGGCCGCCCTCTCCGCACAGATTCAGGCGACACCCGCAGATTTGAAAGTCCTGATGGTTTTTGGAGGTGAGTCCGATTCCGGTGCGGGTGGAGGCCAGGACGGTGCCGTGGTTGAAAATGAAGCGCGGGACTTGCCCGCCCAGCTGGCCCGACAGTTTCCCATTTTTGACCTCGTCGTTTCCGCAGGAACCCAGGGCGATCCCATCATGATTCCCGAACAAATCGCTGTGGGTAACCATGTGACCCGGCTGATCCAGACCGGGTACAAGGGAATGCACGTCGGTTTGGTGGGGTTCTGGGGTGATCGCCCGGCAGCGGAGCAGGTGGTCTACGAACGGGTCAAGCTGGACGCTCGCTTCGAAGATTTTGAGAAAGTCAAAACCGCGAATAATCTCAACCCGATGGAAACCCTGTTCAAAAAGTATCAGGAGAACCTCAAGGCCCTTTACCTGAATCCCGGCAAGTTTCCCGATATTGCCTTTCGCGACCATCCCAGCGGCTACACTTTTGTGGGCTCGCAGGCCTGTGTCGACTGTCACGAAGAAGAATTCGATATCTGGAAAGACGGAGTCGATGGTGAAGAAGGAAATGGACCGCATTTCCGGGCGACAAAAGATCTGACGGATCCTGGCCAGAGGACTTGGGTCGCAAGAAATTTCGATCCGGAATGTCTCAGCTGCCACGTCACCGGATGGAATCCCCAGAAATACTACCCCTACGAAACCGGCTATTACGACCTCGACAAAGACATCCACTTGCACGGAAATGGATGTGAAAACTGCCATGGTCCCGGCTCGCAGCATGTGGCCGCCGAAGCGGGAGACATCGATGCCGATGAAGACCAGCTGAAGAAATTCCGCCGCGAAGTCCGCCTGACGATGACCGAAGCCAAAAAGTCCCATTGCATGACCTGTCACGACCTGGACAACAGTCCCGACTTCTTTCCGGAAGGCGCGTTTGAACAGTACTGGGCCAAAATCGCTCACGGCGATGGCATCGACAATACGGATGCCGAAAACGAAAACGCTGAAAAACAACCATGAACCGACCGGAATCTGAATCGGGCCAGTCCCAAACTCGAGGAAACGAATCGCCCGGCCGCGACGTGGCTCCGTGGGAGCGGTTTCGCCAACCCTTGCCCGAGGGACATCCCTGTGCCGGGCACGAAAGGCTGATGGACCAGCTGTCCAAATGCGGCCGCCTGTTTCACCAGCGCGGATGGTCCGTCGGCACCAGCAGCAATTACAGCGTGGTTCTGTCACAGGACCCGGTCGATTTGATCGTCACAGCCAGCGGGCTGGACAAGGGACGACTGAACCGGCATTCCTATGTTCGCGTCAATCAGGAAGGCGCAGCGGAACCGGCGGATCAGCCGGCTTCGTCTGCCGAAACGCTGCTGCATGTCGTTCTGGCCCGGCGCGATGAACCAGTTGGATGCATTCTGCACACCCACAGTATCTGGAGCACGATTCTGTCGCAGCGATTCTGGCCCGACCGGGGTTTCTGGATCGAAGGTTACGAAATGCTGAAGGGATTCGAAGGTGTGCGGACACACGAACAACGAATCTGGATTCCGATTTTCGACAACACCCAGGATATTTCAGTACTGGCCCGCCAGGTCGCGAGTTTCCAGAAATCAACGCTGGAAAAGATCTCGCACCTGTTCCTGATCCGGCGTCATGGAATGTACACCTGGGGCAGGGATGTCTTTGCCGCGCGGCGGCACGTCGAAATTGCAGAATTCCTGTTTGAATGCGTCGGTCGCCAGTTGTCGTCCTGACCGGGACCGCAGGCAATGCCGGGTCAGCCGCCCACGTTCCTGGCCGAAACCTGGCCCATTGGCGGATTTGGCCGGTTCGATCTTGATCCCAAACGGACTTTGTAACAGACTCATAACGAACCGGGCGCAGGGGACATTCTGTTTTCAGCTGGTTTGACGTTCCGGAATCGGGCTGGAGAAACCTTACGATGACTGCTTTACTGATCGCATGCGCCCTTTGTCTCGGCGGCGGAATACAGTCATCCCCGGCACCCGGCGATCTTTCTTCCCATGCGGCAACCCGGCCCGCGAATTCTGAACCGGTCGCAGCCAATGCTCCGCCCCTGGTGATTGTGCTTTGCGGAGAAGGTCTGCAGCCGGCACTTCAGCCCTGGATTGAATACCGTCAAAAACAGGGCTACGAGGTCCGCGTTCTGAAGCCGGCCCGAACTGCTGAACTGACCCAGAAGAGGGTCCGCGCCGTTGCGGAAAGGGGGAACGTGGCGGCCCTGCTGATCTGCGGCAAACCCGGTTCCGGACCCGACGCCTGTCCGGTTGGCTATATGACCGCGCAGGTCAATATCGAGTTCGGATCGACGCCGATGATCGCAACGGACAATGTGTACGCCGATCTGGACGACGATTTTGCACCGGACATTTCCGTCGGTCGAATTCCAGTCGATTCGGTGGAGATGCTCGGACAGGTGCTTGAGCGCGGAATCGCGTACGAAATCAACGCCGAACATGGCGACTGGCGCCGGCGAATCAACCTGATTGCCGGTGTCGGCGGTTTTGACCCGGTGGTGGATCGGGTGATCGAAAGCTCGACGCAGGGAATCATTTCGCAGATGATGCCAGCCCAGTACGATGTGTCGATGACCTGGGGCAGTTGGACCAGCCCCTACTGTCCCGCCCCCAGTCATTTCCACCAGACCGTGATCGACCGGTTCAATGAGGGTTGCCTGTTCTGGGTATATGTGGGGCATGGCTGGGTCGACCGGCTGGACCGGGTCAAAACGCCAGGCGGTGACCATTTAATTCTGGACAACGAAACGGTTCCCCAGCTGTCTGCAAGTGCGGGTAACCCGGTCGCGCTGATGTTGTGCTGTTTTACGTGTGCCTTTGACGCATCTTACGACTGTCTCGGGCAAAAAATGCTGGAACAGCCTGCGGGCCCTGTCGCTGTGATCGGGGGCACACGCATGACGATGCCTTACGGGATGGGGCGGATGTCGATTGAGATGATGGACGAACTGTTCCATGGTGACTGTGAAACGCTGGGCGAACTGTTGCTGTTGACCAAACGGCGGATTTTGACCGCAGACGACCAGGCTGAACTGAAAGGTTGCCGGAAAATGGTCCAGGCGATCGCGACCGCTTTCAGCCCCTTCCCGGACAAACTGGACGACGAAATCCGCGAACATGTGGCCATGATGCACTTGCTGGGTGATCCCCTGCTGCGACTGGCACGACCGCTGGAGATTCCCACCCAGGCCCACCAGGCGCGGGCCGGAGAAACCATGGTCGTCAGCGGCGAGGCTCCCGTCGGTGGAACACTGGTCGTCGAAGCCTGTTATACGCTCGGCCGTTTCTGGAATCGTCCGGGCCTCAGAAAAGAAACCGATTTGGCGATCGACCGCTCCGACTGGATGCAGTCCGAATACGACAAATGCCGTGACATGGTTTGCAGTCGCCAGGCAGTCGAAGTTCAGGCTGGGCCGTTTTCGGTGGAACTGGCAATTCCAGCCAAGGCCCGTGGCGACGCGGTCATTCGCACCTTTATCGAGGGTACGTCAGTCCATGCGGCGGGCGCTACTTCGATCGAAATTGAAGCGATCAAACGCTAGTGTTTTGTCCAGACTGGTTCTTGAGCTTGTCGTACGATG
>JBGSVU010000222.1:0-1575 GCA_041752775.1 Pirellulaceae bacterium
ACAATCCGGTCGATGATTTGCAGCAGGTGGGCGTTGTTGCGAAACTCGACCTGGGTCCGTTCCATCCGGCCACCGCGTTCGACATAGATGTCTTTCGGGCCGTTGATCATGATATCGCTGATGGTGGGGTCCTTCAGCAACAGCTCCAGCGGTCCGAGGCCGAGCGTTTCGTCGAGGACTTCCTCGACCAGTCGGTCGCGTTCCAGGCGGCTCATCAGGTTGTTTTCGCTGTCGCAAAGGTGCTCGATCACCACGCGGATTTCGCGGCGCAGCACATCTCCCTGGACTTCGCCGATCCGGCCGAGGTCCAGTTTGCCAATCAGTTTCTGGTGGATCCGCTGCTTCAGTTGTTCGTATTCGCTGTTGCGGGACGGTGCTCGTGATGTGGTTCCACTCATACTTGTGTCGCCTGTAAAATCGCTCAGGAAAAAACTGGTGGTCGTCGGCGGTGCCAGACGCGTTCCAGTGCGGAAACTTTGGGCCCGAACAGACTCAATTCGGGGCGCAACCGGCCCGTCTGTACTGGCTCGCCAAAACATAGCCCCGATTCGGAAAGGGCAACGCCACCAGGTGACTTTTTTCAACAGTTAGGCTTTGGCCAGTTGGCAATACCGGCAGAACCGCTGCAACCAGCCCGCGGGCGGCGGGGTATTTCCAGACCGCTCGCGGCCGAATGGACCCGGACCCGCCCCTCACCCTGGCCGAAACCGGTACAATCGCAGCATTCGCCCCGCCGGCGACTGTGATCAGTTTTCCCTTTTCGAAATGAATTTCAGCGACTGCCGACTGGCGGTTGACGCCCACGATGTCACTTGCAGGCAAGTTTCTGATTTCGATTCCGGACCTGACGGACGAGAATTTTTTCAGGTCGGTGGTCCTGTTATTTCGCCACGATGGTGATGGCGCGATGGGGCTGGTGTTGAATCGGCCCACCAGCGTGCGGCTGGAGGAGGTCATCGAAGATGTTGCTGCAGAAGAATTCGCGACAGGGCTGACCGAAACCGATCCGGGGAATTTTTTGTTTTGGGGCGGTCCGGTAAAAGGCCCCTTGATGGGTTTGCACTCCAGCCTCGCTCTGGCCGAATCTTCGATTGTCCCCAAGGTCCAGTTTTCGGTTTCGCGCGACCGGATCCGGCGACTGGTGATGCAGTCGGCGCACCCGTTTCGGCTGTTCTCGGGCTATTGCGGCTGGGCTCCGGGGCAACTGGAAGTGGAAATTGGAGCGGGCGGCTGGCTGGCCTGCCCCGCCGGCAGCGAAGAGGTCTACAGCCCAACCCCGGCGAGGATGTGGCACCGCCTGTGCGAACGGGTCGGTCTGCAAATCATGCTGGCCCAGGGTGGCGACAGCGACGGCGCACACCGGCCGGGTCCATCCGACCCCAGGTTGAACTGATCCCGAATGCTGCCAGAATATCCCCGCATGTCAAGGCGTTCCGGGGTGATGCGCCGACGGTTTCCTTTCTCTGGCCGCTGGGCGACTGGCGCAAGCGACGGTATTTCCCATTGGCGCTGAAGATTCTGCAAATCGTGTCCGGCCGAGAGGTTAACGGAGCACTGGTTTACTGCCAGTTGCTG
>JBGSVU010000223.1:0-3163 GCA_041752775.1 Pirellulaceae bacterium
GTTACCAAATTTGTACTGTTGAACCAGTCAATTTTTGCTTCTACCCTTTTTTCCGCAACAGACCCCGATGGTGACCCGATCACCCAATACCGTTTTCGGGACTTGTCAGCCGGTGCGACCACAGGTTTCTTCCGGTACAACGGCGTTTCGCTGGCCAACGGAACCACGACGACTGTGGCGGCTGCCGACCTGAACAAGCTGACGTTTACTGGCGGAAGCGCGCTGGGCAACGAAAATGTACAAATCGAGGTGTTTGCCAACGGAGAGTGGAGTACCCCGGCAAACGCTCTGGTCTATTTTGTCCGGCAGAACCTGTTGCGTCCTGTAGCCACAACCGTCAACCCCACCGTTTTGCAGAACGAAGTCATTGGGGTCAGCAGCTTCTTTTCAGCCGTCGATCCGGATGGCTGGCCGATCCAGAGCTGGGTTGTGCGGGATTCAAAGGTCGGAGCTGGCAGCGGAAACCTGCGACTGAACAATGTCGATCTGGCCCAGGGTGTGTTTCACACGATCTCGGCAGCGGATTTTGCCAACCTGCAGTATTACGCCGCCAATGTGGGGGAAAAGGAACGGGTTGAAGGCTATGCCTTTGATGGCGCTCAGTGGAGTGTTTACAATTTCGCCATTCCCAATGTCACCCCCAATTCGAATACGCCCACGGCGTTTTATGCCGACCGTTCAGTTCGGGCTGGTCAGTCAAATGAGATCGCATCCGGACTGGGCTGGAATGATTCCGACGGCAACACGATTAAGTGGGTGGAGTTTTTTGATCCGGATTCGTCGGCATCGAGTGGTCGGCTGGAGCAGAACGGCATCGCACTGAATCCGGGCCAGTGGTATCGGGTGGCTTTCGAGAATTTGCACACGATGCGGTATTTGGGCGCGCCAGGCCAATACGATGAAACGATCAAGTATCGGGTCTTTGACGGCCGTTTTCTGAGCGCCCAGGCGGATTACCAGCTGCATTCGATTGAGGCCCCGAATCTGAAGGACCAGTTTTTCCACGAAACGGCCCTCTCAACAATTGAGGGCAGCGATTTCATTGTGCGGGAGGACGCAGGACCAGCTTATACGGCGTATGAGTTTGTTGACAATTCGCCCGGCATCACCTCGGGTTATCTGCGGCTGAACGGCAACCAGCTGGCCGCAAATCAGGTGCACTCGATCACGCAGTCGCAGTTAAACCAGCTGGAGTTCCGGACCGCCCGTCCGGAAACCCGCCAGACCGACAACGTTTTTGTCCGGGCCTGGAATGGCGTGTTCTGGAGCGACTGGACCAGCATCGACATCAATTCCGAGTCGTACTACCGTCACGCGACAAAGGCTCTGGACAATACGCTGGATTTGGATTCGCTGGAGTCCAACAACTGGCTGGACTACACGCCGTTTGTACAACCCAATCCTTTGGTGATTTCGTACAGCTTCATGAATCAGTGGACCACCGACTACTCTCCCGGTGACGGTGCCAGTGATGACAACGACAGCCCGTTCACATCGGCCCAGCGGGCGATGGCGCGACGATCGTTTGATTTGATGTCGGACGTGTCGAATATCCGGTTTGAAGAAGTCCCGGACAATGCTGCAAACAGCTTTGGACAGGAAGGCGGAATCATTCGGATGCGAAATTATGCCAATCCCGATGGTGATGCAGCCGCTTTCGCTTATTTCCCCGGTTTTGGCATTCAGGCCGGTGATATCTGGATGAACACGGCCTTTACCAGTACTACGGCTGGTGCGACCCAGACGGGCTCCTATACCCAGGGCGTCTTCATGCACGAGCTGGGTCACGCCGTGGGCTTCAAACACCCTCACGACGGACAGCCGACATTGCCGGCAGCCGTCGACAGCGATGCGGTCACCGTGATGTCCTACGTCGCCCGGGGTGTGGTGAACTCATCCACCTACATGCTGTACGACATGCTGTCGTTGCAGGATTACTACGGCGCCAATATGACGACTCGCACCGGGGACACCTTGTACGACATCAATAGCTACTTTGGTGGAGACGCCAATTTCTATGGTGCCATCTGGGATGCGGGTGGCAATGACACTCTGTCGATTGCCGGTGCCCAGCTGGATTCGGTTGTGGATATCCGTCAAGGCGGATTCAGTTCCTTTGGAACGTTGTTCAACCCGTTCACCCAGGAAATTACGCTGCTGGAAGACCATGTCGCGATCGCGTTTGGCGTCGACATCGAAAACGCCATTGGCAGCAACAACAACGACACGATTTTCGGCAACCAGCTGGACAACGTGCTCGAAGGCCGTGCCGGGAACGACCAGATTTTTGGTGGTGGCGGCGACGACATGTTGTTCGGTGGCGCCGGCAGCGACCGGTATCACTGGGGTGTGGGACAGGGCAACGACATCATCGACGAACAGCAGTTGGCGGGTCGCGACTCGGTGGTGCTGGACAGTTTCCCGTTGCTTGACGACCTCGCAGAAGACCTTTCGTTCCGCCGTCTCGGTCGCGATCTGTACATCGAGCTGGCCCTGGACAATGGAAAGATCGAATCGACGTTGAAGGTGCAGAATCAGTTGTGGGGATCGTACCGCATGGAAATCCTGACTCTCAACGGAGTCAACTATGACCTGAACAGCATTTTCTCACAGGTCGGCGGTTCCAGCACACACTTTGCACCGACGGCCAACTCAAGCATCTTCGGTATTATTGCCAATCCGGTTGTCTAAGCCGGTGGACTGAAGTGCGGATCGGCGCCGGGCGGCAGAATTGCCGCCAACGTCTGACGGGAAAAGCAGAAAGCCGGCCATAAACATGGCCGGTTTTTTTCGTTGAGAGACTGCCGTCCGGTCTTGTGGTACGACCCACATGAATGGTTGCAAGTGTTGAAAGCCCACCGGGTCGTGGACTCGCTAACGCGTCGGGTTACCAATAATAGCCTGTCCCAAAAGGGGTCGGCACCCCTCTGCTTTTCCAGGGGTCTGCCCCCATTGGAGACAGGCTCTAAATCGCAACTTCAAAAGCCCGGTATGGCGTCGGCCGCCAGGACAGGTTTGGCAAACAGGTGTTGACTGTCGGACAAGCTCCTTTTCTGGTTTAATGTGGCCCCATTGCTGCGGTCCCCGTTCCGGTTGTCTGATGACAGCCCTTTTTTTGGTAACCGTTCACGGCCCGATCAGCCGCAGGGCGTTAGCCCCGGTT
>JBGSVU010000224.1:0-6756 GCA_041752775.1 Pirellulaceae bacterium
CAGTTGACCGTGATTGAAAACAGTATTGCGACGGTCTACGGGCTGGACGTGCAGATTCTGGAGGATACCGGAACGACGTTGCCTGATGCGATTGCGGGGATTGATGTCGGAGGCAGCGGTGCGTACGAGTACACGGACACGATCACATCCTCGGTGACCAGCGAACCAGTCGATGGCGTGGATGTCTGGCTGGTGGCTACTGAAACCACGACGCCGCACATCGATCGAACGACCACCAACGCACTCGGTGAATTCACGGTCCGGACCGACACGGCGGGCAGTTACGACCTGTTGATTCAGGAAACCGGCTACAGTTCACGCCGCGTTGCAATCACGATCACTTAACGGAGGCCCACAATGCCAATCGAAATCACACCTTCGGGCGCGGTGGACATCACGCCACCGACCACCACGCCGGACGACATGGTCAGCGACTATCAGGATCTGATGGCCGCACAGGCCTTTCGCAAAAACTGGCGCGAGGGAACGAACTCCGCCGAACATTTCACGCCGGAGGAAATGGCTCAACTGTACGACTTGAAAAAGCGGCAGGAACTCGACGCCGCCCGGGCGTCTGGTGGAATCTTCCGCCGGATCGTTGACTAACACGCAATCAACAAACGGACCGACTGACATGGGAATCTCTATCACGCCCAAAGAACAACCGGCGACTGCGCCCACCGCCACCGAAGGCGGCTATCGGCTGGGGCGACTTGACCGCGCGACAAAGGGATTCGTGCCCGGCCACCGCTCCGGCAATCAGGCGATCACGGAACGGTCGGACCTGATGAACCAGCGGACCCGCGACCTGTATCTCAACAGTCCGATGTCGAAACGGTCCGTCGATGCTATGCGGGATCTGGTCGTCGGCGCTGGCATTCAGGCATTCGCCGATCCGATCGACCATACGTTCGGCTGGCAGCTGGACCGGCGCGGCGAGTCCGAGTTGATGCTCGCTATGGACTACGCACTGGAGACCGACGAGAAATTCCTGGAGTGGGCCAATGACCCGGAGCAATGCGACGTCGCCGGAAAACTGACCGTCGCCGACATGCAGGCCATGACGCTTTCCGAGAACGTGCTGGTCGGACAGAACCTCGTGGTTCGGACGACACGCCGCCGTGGTGATTCACCAGTGCCGCTGCAATACCAGTTGGTCGAGAATGAGCAGATCGACCTATCGAAAGACCGGCCATCCGGACCGCGAGGCAACGCGATTGTCGGCGGATTCGAGTTTGACGATCAGGGCCGCGAGCTGGGCGTGTGGGTCTACGACGCTCACCCGTATGATTCGATGGTCAGCAGTCCGACCGGGAAATCGCAGTTCATCCCGCCCGGTCGATACCTCCACCCGTTCCGCCCCTATCGTCCGTCGCAAGGCATCGGGGGAACGTGGTTGCACGCACAAGGCCAATCGATGATCGATCGCGACAAGTGGTTCGAGACCGAGTTGCGGTCTGCCGTCAAGGCTGCCCTGCTGGTCCTCCAGGCAAACCTTAAATCACCGGCGGGCAACAGTCTCGGGTTTGGCGACTCCGACATCGAGCTGTATGCGAACGAGATCGCACTTGGCACCAGCCCGATCGCGACCGAACTGGGAATCGGCGAAGACATTAAGATCATCGAATCCGAAAGACCCAATCCGAACGCGCAACCGTTCTTCAAGATGATCGATCACGACATCGCGGCGGCGACGAACCTCAGCTACTACACACAGACAGGCAGGTTTGACGAAGCGACGTTCAGTGGATTCAAGGGCGCTCTCTGCCTGGAGTCTGCCCAGATGGCCGTCGTGGCAACATGGCTTGGCAAGTCGATCGTGCTGCCGATCCGCCGCGAGTGGAACGACCTCGCGGGATCCATGGGGTTGTTCAAAACCGTATCGTCCGCCCAGATCGCCCGCGAGAAATCACGCTTCCGCCGGTTCGACTGCATCGGCGCTGGCCGGTTCCTGATCGACGCCGACAATGAAACAAAGGCCGACCTGGCTGAACTCCGGGCCGGACTGACGACGCTCAAGATCGAGTGCGCGGCGCGGAATCTCCACTGGGTGAAAGTCCTGCGGCAGATCAGCCTGGAGAACCGGCTCTGCGAGGCACTTGGCGTCCGGCTGGATCACGGCTCTGGGGGCGGTGGCGGCGACGGCGAGAGCAATTCCCGCAGCAACACCGGTGGAGAATCAGCCGCCGCCCGAATGTTTGCCCGGAAATAAATTTTCGGAATGTACCAAAGTTTGGTACGGCGGTGCGTTTGAACAGCCAACGAACAACGATAGATTTTCAGCATGGCAAAGAAATCACCTCCGCAACAGATCCGCAGTTCCGCGCAATCCGCGTTGGCTGCCATGGGTTCGACCGTGTGGCACATCCACCCGTCGGCCTTCGATTCGCTGCAAGGTGCTTTGCAAACCATGGCGGAAACCGGTCGGACTTTTGAGTCTGTCCTGCAGGTCGCCCCGGAATCGTTTGCCCTGCTGCCATCCGCCGAGTATTCGCGGAAGGTTCAGCGGACCGGCAGCCTGGCCGTGATCTCCATCGCGGGAATCATCGAGCCGGACCACGGCGTCTACTCCGAATGGTTGGGCGGGACGTCGTGTTCGGCGATTCGGTCTGATCTCCGGACTGCTGCGTCTGATCCGGGCGTGACGGAAATCGCACTGGTGATCAACAGCCCCGGAGGCATCGCGTTCGGCCTGCAGGAAACCGCAACGCTGATCGCAGAAGTCAACAAATCAAAACCCGTGACGGCCTACTGTCGGCACATGACGGCCAGTGCGGCTTACTTTCTGGCGTGTTCCGCCGGTCGGATTGTCGCCACGCCGTCAACGTCCGTTGGATCGATCGGCACCATCGTAGGCCACATGAACTATTCCGGCATGTTGGCCGAGATGGGCCTGACCTACACGCAAATCACCCACGGCGAAAACAAAGGCGAAGGATCACCGTACCTGCCGCTCGATGACAAATCGAAGGCGGGCATTCAGGAATTCGTGAACGCCTACGGCGAACAATTCGTCGCCCACGTTGCACAACAGCGCGGCGTGACGAAAGCAGAAGTCATGGAACGATTCGGCCAAGGCCGGGTCTATATCGCCAGTGAAGCCGCCGATCGCGGAATGATCGATGGCATTGGAATGTTCGAAGACCGCGCGTCGCAACAGAGCGGCGGGCGATCAATCACAAGTAACGGGACGGCAACAGCTCCGTCCACCACAACCGCCACGGAGCCCCCAAAAGTGAAAAAGCTCATCGCCCTCATGTACTCTCTGGAAATACTGCAAAGCATGGAGGCCTCGGCGGAAGTCGTCGAAGCTGCCGTTTGTGCATTTTGCGTCGCGCGCGGCGTCGATGTCCCGCGTGCCGATGACGGGAAGTCCGTCGACGAAGCCCGGTGCATTAAACTGATCACCGATTCCCGGCAGTCCGGATCGCCTACCCAGAAGCCCGATCTCGCGAAACCGGAAATGACCGCCACCCAGTACAAGGAACGCCGGGACGAAATCGCCTCGTCGGCCAAGCAGATGAACGCTGGTCGGACCGCAGTCGTGATTACCGCCGAGCATGTCGCGACCGCGCTGGACAGTCAGATGTCACTCGAAGAAATCCGCGAACACTTTTGCGGTATTCTCGAAAAGTCCCAGGACGGTCAGCCACTGAACGTCACGACTGGGACGATCGCCTCCGGGACTGCTGGCGAAGATCGCTTTATCGCCTCCGCCGTGGATTCGCTGGCCGCCCGTATGGGTCATAAGGTCGAAGGAACAATTCCAAGCGACGTCCGCAATATGTCGCTGATGGAAATGGGCCTGACCTGTGCCCGGTTCAGCGGCATGCGGCTCTCCGGCAACAGCGAAGACATGGCGCTCAAGCTGCTGCAGATGTCGCCCGAACTCGCGCCGCTGAACTCGACGTCGTACAACCGCCCCGGCGACTTCCCGAATCTGCTGTCCAACTTGGCCAACAAGATCCTCGACGCCGCCCAGATGGTTTCCGGTGCGCAGTTCTCGCTCTGGACCAACAAGATGATGGACCTGCCGAACTTCCAGCCCCGGACGGTTCTCGGCACCGGCGTGTTCGACACGCTGGACAAAATCGAGGATGACGACGAGGCGAAGCAATTGTCGATGGCCGAAGAGCTGAAGGGGTGGCTGCAGAGCGATCGCTTTGGCAACAAGGTCGCACTGACGCCTCGCATGATCGCCAATGATGACCTCGATGCGTTCAACCAGCAGTTGATGTCGCTGGCGAAAGCCCACGACCTGACGCTCAACGAGTTGTGCCTGCAGTTGCTGGCCGGAAACGTGACGCTGGCGGACGGAACCGCATTGTTCGACGCAGGCCATACCAATCTGGTCAGCGGCGGGGGTGCCCCGGATGCCACGCAGGCAAACAAAAACTTCCTGTTGCATGGTGCCATGAAGGCCTTCGGGTCGAATACCTCGATGGGTTCTCTGCCGAACGTCGCACTGGTACCGCTGGCCCATGCGACCGCAGCGAAGCAGACCTATTACGACATCTCGCGACTGAACGAGGTGAAGGTCGCCCAAACGGATGCGACGATCAACGTCCACCGCGGAACGCTGGATCGTGTGGTCATCGAGCCGAAGCTCGACGCCTACAGTGCCGCCAAGTGGTACACGTTCGACACTAACGTCAGGACGATCGTCCACGCATTCCAGGTCGGATACGGTCCGTCAGGAAGGCGGACAAGTTGGTTCGAGCAATCGCGAGGAAGCCGTTACATCCAGCTCGAAGGTAGCTTTGGTGCTGCCGCAGTTGGGTTTCGTGGTGCTGTCCAGAACCCCGGTTCGTAATCGTTCACCTTTCGCCCGGCCCCGGGGAGCCACCGCCCCGGGGCCACCTCCTCTGACCCGTCCAATCAACCAGCAGAAAAGCAGAAAACAAAATGGCAAACAATCGCGAAACCATTATCGACAAATTCTATTTTGTCGGTGCAACAGAACTTGTCGCCAGCGGGTCGGTGTCTCCGATTCCCTGGCGGGAAACTGTCGTCGCCGGAGGCGTCATCACTGGCGTCGCCGACGGTGCCCAGTTGGCACTCGATGCCACCAGTGAAGCCCAGTCGGCCCGGCTGTCGTTCGCCGACATCCTGACCTACGACATCGACGAACTGCTCTGGGCAGAATTCGTTGTCAAGTTCACCTCCGCTGCACTGACCAACGTCAGCGCGATCATCGGTATGGCCAGCGCCGGGAATGCCACGATCAACACGATTGCCAACCAGGCGTCGTTCGGGATCAACGGCACGACGGCCCTGTTCTGCGAATCCGATGACGGCACGACCGACAATGATGACATCGCGACCGGATTGACGTTGACGACCGCAACATGGAATCGCCTCCGGATTGATTTCTCGACCGGAGTCACGACGGTTTCTCCGGGCACGAGCCTCGGCGGCAAGTCGAACATCCTGTTCACCGCTGGCGTCAACGGTGGTGCGATGCGACCTGTCGCTCAGGGAACACGGTTCAGCCTGGCGGCCTACACGGGCGGCCTGCAGCCATACGTTCAGCTGCAGAAAGCCAGCAGCACAGATGTCGCGAGCCTGATCGTCAGCTCGATTTGCGTGGGACGCAAGGACCACTGATCGCAGGTTGACTGAATCGATTTAGACCCCAACGGCCAGCCGGACCAAAACTGGCTGGCCTGTTTTTTTGAGACCACCATGTCCCGTGAGTCGTTCGAACTGCAGAAACTCCGCAGCTACCGGCTGACCTTGGCGGAAACCGCCGAGCCGGTTGTGGTCGCCGAGGCATCGGCCCCGACGACATGGCGAAGCCTGCAGGTCAGCATCACGGCGGAGCAGCGGCACGACGGCGGGACCGAACAGCAGAAAACAACCGATCTTCCAGAGCGAATCGAAGTGTTCTGCCTCAGGGATGAAAACGATTTTCAGTACGGCGGCATCGCTCAACTGACCTTCGGCATGTTGCTCAAGCGAACCACGACCGACGGAACACGCAACGCACAACCGTTCATTTTTCAGGGACAGTATCTCGAACAAGGCCGCCACTACTATCGGGCCGTGTTCGAACGACAGAAACGAGTCAACCAGGGCCGATGACCGTAACCGCAACCAGCTCGATGGCACGCTCGATCGCTTCTGCGATCACGTTGCTCAGTCGTTCCGCGACGTTCCAGACGCGGGTCGGCGCAGCCAGCGCAGCGGCGGCATTGCCGCACATTTACGGATACGAACCGTACCGGGCCGGAGTCGAAGACCACGCGGACCATCGCCCCCGGGCCATTGTGGATTTCTCCGAGAACTTCCAGTGGTTGCCGCTGCAGCGGGCCTGCACTCACATCCGGCTGGACGTCGCCGGTCAGGTGCTGGTCATCCTGGAGGACAACGCGAACTTCAACTGGCTGGACGAAACCTCCGACGCGGATTTCAACGATTCCTTCATTGACTTTTCCAACTTCGCTGGCGGCGTCATGGACGACATGTCTGGCCTGCTGAACGACGCGACCTATGATTCGTTCGGGTTCCAGTCAATCACGATGCTGTCTCCGCCGGTCCGGACCGACATCGCCGACCGGTCCAGCGATCACGATTTCTGGTTCGCTGTCTTCGCCTTCGAACGGGAGGGTCTGTCGTAATGCTCATTCGCCCACCGTTCATCGGTTTTGAAATCGCCAGCAGCCAGCTTGAGGCCCTGACGGTCCGGGGTCGCCGTAATGTTTTCACCGCCGCCAATCATGCCATGGCGGACACCTGGCAGAAGAAATTCAAGTC
>JBGSVU010000225.1:0-3009 GCA_041752775.1 Pirellulaceae bacterium
CTTTTCGATTAAGAACTGGACGGTGGGTGACACACCGGCCGTTTTCTTTCTGGAAGTCGTCATCCGTACCACACTGCTGTATCTGTTTGCCCTGTTACTCGTACGAATTCTGGGAAAACGGGGTCTGGGTCAGCTTTCGCCTTACGAATTCGTCGTTTTGATCGCGATGGGTTCGGCGCTCGGTGATCCCATGTTCTATCCTGACGTCGCCCTGCTGCCTCCCATGCTGGTCCTGGTCACAATTGTCATTCTGCACCGGTCCGTATCCCTGGCGACACAACGGCACAAGCGGGTGGAAATATTTGTCGAGGGCGAAGCGGCCGTGCTGATCGACGACGGAAAAGTCATTGAGGAGGCGATGGATTCCGAAGTCGTGTCGTTTGATGAACTGGGTATGTTACTGCGGCAGAATGGTATCGAAAACCTGGCTTCGGTTCGTTTCGCGGCACTCGAACCGTCCGGAAAGTTGAGTGTTTTCCGGTATTCCGCCGGCGATCGAATGGGCCTGCCCCTGGAATCGCTCTTGCCCAAATCCGGAGTCGCCCGGTTCGTGGCGGGCGCCCGCGTGGGTACTTCCGGGGACTACGCCTGTCCGGGATGCGGGAAAGTGAAGACCTTCCCAGCTGAACAACTGTTCATTGACTGTCCGAACTGCCACAACCAGGAATGGGTTGCGGCCCGAAAGGCGGTTTCGCGCCGGTGAAGCCAGCGAACATCCTGTCTGCTGCCGAACCGGCTGCCATCCGACACGCCCGCCTTGCAACACGCTCCTTTTACAACACGGTTGTGGCCCCTTTCTTCAACGCACTTCCTTCGTCCGGCGTTTCCCCGTCGTCCAGCGTTGCGGCGGCAAACGCTTCGGCCGACTGTTCCTGTTTCAACTCTTCCAGTTTCGCCACGATCACTGTCACGTTGTCATTGCCGCTGACCCGCAGCGATTCGTTGACGATTGCATCGCAGGCCCCGGTGGCGCTAACGGGACTGGCCAGGATTTCAACCATTCGGGCCGTGGACATGACACCCGTCACTCCATCCGTGCAGAGCAGCAACGAGTCCCTCTTTTCCAGCTGCAAAAACCGGATCGTAGGAGAGAGCCTTTTCGACAGGCCGCCGACAAGATTGGTCAGGACATTGTCCCCCGCATCGTCCAGCGCCTCGGACCCCGTTCGCTCACTCCGGTCCAGTTCTGACAGGGGCGCGGCATCGTCCTCAGTCATGAATTGAAGAGTTCCATTTCGCACCAGCATGGCCCGGCAGTTGCCCGCGGTGGCCAGCAGCAGGTGTGGCCAGCTGACCCAGGCCAGAGCGACGGAGGCCGACATGTCGGCCCGGCGGGAATCATCCAGCACCTTTGCCTCGCGAACAATTGTCTGTTGACAGCGCCAGAACGCGGCCAGCATCTGGTCTTCGATGGCTTTCTCAATTATCGAATCGAGCGGTGGCGTCCAGTGAAAATCGTTCATGAGCGACTGAACCAGCGAATCCACAGCGAGCGTACTGGCTCTCGCCGCATCGTCCGGATCGCCCGACCCGTCGCTGACGATCATCAGATTTCCCAGCGATCGCCCGCTTCGAACAGCGTCGTTGCTGACGTCCAGATTCGTTTTCCGGAACGACGTCGTGGGCCGGATGTCGGCGATCAGGAAGCGGTCCTCATTGGTAGCTTTCGCCGTCCCCGCGTGACTGATTCCATCGCAACTCATAAAAAACATCTGAAAACTCCCTTGTGTTGTACAGCAAGAATTTCCGGGCGGCGGACCGGGTCACTTGTTTCTGGTTCCGGAATCACCGTCCAGCAAATTGGCACCCGCTTCGTCCAGGTCACTTTGGTCCATTTCCCGGATCAGTTGACTGTCTTCATTGGACAAATCGGCTTCGACCGGACTGTGAATCTGCTCGACCGGTTTCGGCGGTCCGGACCTTCCGCCCGAGTCGGGCAACTGACCGCCGTTTTGGCTGGTAAGACCGGCATTGGTGGGGTTGTCGATTTCGCCGTTGGCCGACGGATTGGGATGAAATTCGCCAGTGTCATCACGCAGCACCCGAATGTTGACTGGAAGCGGGAAAATCACTTCGCGGGCTTCGTCTGGAATGTTGAAGCCGTTCTTTTGAATGACCAGCTTTGACAGCCGGATCAGGGCTGAGAGGACTTTGAGCGCACTGGTTTCACGCTGGTTGATCCAGACATAGACGCGCAACTGGACACTGGCCGCCCCGAGATTTTCCACCAGCACCATCGGTTCGGGACTGGGAACCACCGCCGGATGTTCGCGGATCACGCCCAGAATCAGTTCCTGGGCCCTGGAAATGGAATCGTCGTAACCGATCCCGATGGAGAAATTGACACGCGTGTTGGGGTTGGCTGTATGGTTGACGACAGTGCTTTTAAAGACAATTGAGTTGGGGATCTGAACGTAGTGGCCGTCCACAGTCATCAGCAGGGTTCCCCGCGTGGTCACGCGCTGAACAAAGCCCTTGTATTTGTCGAGTTCAATCAGGTCGTTGACCGAGAAGGGCCGCTGGGTGCTGATTAGCAGACTGGCAAGGAAATTCTCGGCGATATCGCGAAAGGCAATACCGATTACCAGCCCGAAAATTCCCGTTCCGCCCAGCACGGTGATGGCCAGCCGTGTCAAACCGGACGATCGCAGCGCCAGATAAAGCCCGAGTAACAGCACGGGCACGACGATCGCCTTGCGCAGCACATCGCGAATCAGCGGATTTCTGACCCGGGCCGTTGCCCAGGACCCAATCCAACAATAGGTGATCCGCGCTGCGAACCAGGTCGCAACCAGGATGACGATGGCCACCACAAACATGGGCAAGGCACCGTAGACTTCGCGGAGAAACAGGAGGATTTCATCGGTGGCTGGCGTGACATCCCAGAATGTCTTTTCGCGAATCCGGATTTTGTTGACCACGGCAACCACGTCTTCGGTCTTGGCAGCCAGTTGACCGGCCCACTCGCGATGTAGTTCATTGTCGGACGCACCGCGCAGAAAAACCACG
>JBGSVU010000226.1:0-2207 GCA_041752775.1 Pirellulaceae bacterium
GAACTTTCTGGTGGCGGCCAGTCCCAGGGCCTTTTCAGCGGTTGCCGCCGTTTCAATTTCGAAACCAAGGTCAGAACCGATTTGCGACAGCCCCCAGCAGATGGACTGTTCGTCATCGACGATCAATAAAGACGGCATGAATTCACGGGTTTGCAGGAGATCAGTTCTGGAGGGCCACCGTGGGCAGTTCGACCACAAAAACAGTCCGGCCGTTCTCGCGATGCCAGGCAATCTGGCCCTGATGCTGGTCGACGACCCGCCGGACAATCGAAAGGCCAAGCCCAATTCCGTTGGGTTTCGTCGTGACGAACGGCTCAAATATTGTATTTGAAAACTCCGGGGCTGGTCCGGGGCCATTGTCCGAAAACTCCAGCTGAACCCGGTCGCATGGTTCGATGCGTGCCGTCAAATGGACTTCCCCGGATCCTGCCCCAGCCGGATCGTTGTGTGCGGACACCGAAGCGGCTTCGATGCCGTTCAGCAACAGGTTGAACAGCAACTGCTCGATGGCGTCGCTGTCCGCCGTGATCAGCGGCAGATCGGCTACGCTCGTCGAGACCGAGACACCGGCGTGCCCAGCGACGGGCTTCAGCGTGGAAACCACTGTCTTGATCAACAGTTTCAGGTCCAGCGGCCGCGGGGAAAACTTTTCCTCCACGCTGAGTGACAGGAACGACTTGACATGTTTTTCCATCAGTTTGATTTGGCGGTCGGCCACTGCGAGCGATTCATCGAGGCCGGGTTGGCGACACTTTTCCCGGTGAATTCCAATGGCCAGCCGCGCTCCCGTGGCAGCGTTTCGCAGTTCATGGGCCAGCCCGCCTCCCATCAACCCGAGGACTTTCAGCCGCTCGGTCTGCCGGATCTCTTTTTCAAAATCTGCGAGTTGCAGGGCCATGGTGTTGACCGCAATTTCGAGATCACGCAATTCATCGTTTCGCTCGGACACGGCCATCGGCCGAAAATCACCTTTGGCAATCACCTCCGTTCTCTTCCGCAGGGAAGCGACCGGCCGGCCAAAACTGTTCGACAGCCAGACCGAAAACGCCAGCGAGCAGCAAATCGCAATGCCTCCGACAACAACCGCCGGGAACACCGCTTGCCAGCGCTGCCTGGCAAACTCCGACTCCGGGAAATACAGGTGCAGATAGAGCAGTTGCCCGGACTGCGGAGACTGCACATGAACGGTCGTTCGCAGAAACCCGGCACTGGAAACCTGGCTGACCTGGTCGCCCCTCGGCAAAGAAATCGTCGATTCGTCCACCGGGATTCTGGGCAATCCGCCGGAAGTGGACGAAAGTACGGTCCCGTCGGGTTGTTCCAGCATAAGTTCCGCATCCACCAGCTGGCTGATTTGCTGCAGCACGCCCGCCGTCAACGGGAAATTCGCTCCGGAAATTGTCTTGGCCACAGCCAGAAATCGCTGTTCGATTTCGGATTTTTTGTCCTGGGCGCTGAGGATCCCGAACACCAGGCTCATCACCGCAACCGTCAGCAGCATCGCCGTCGCCATGGTCGTCAGAATCCGGAATCGAAACGAACGTCGCACAGCGGGTGACCAGCCGGATGATGGGATTTTTTCAGGAATCAGCAACGCTACCAGTCTAACAACCCTGTCCAGGTAGCGGAGTAGCGCAAGCTGCCGGGTTCCGCTTCCACCGGATTCATCCGGTGGAGCGGCAATTGGCAGCTGCCCCGATACTTCGCGGTGCATGGCCCGCTGCAGAAGCACCGTCAAACTCCTGAACCAGCCCCCCACCCCATCCCGCAGGTCGCCCGTTCGGAAAAAAGATTGACAGCCGCCAGTTGCCGCTGTTAGAAACCACAGTCTCCCGGCAGGCAATCGGCCCGCACCCGGAGACAAAACAGAAATCCCATTTTTTCTCTGGCCGATTCGGAGACAATTGCGTTAGTTGAGCCTGTCGATGAAGCGCCTGAAACTAATGCATGTCTACCATGACGCGGTGATTCGGGAGATCCGCTACCGCGACAATACGGACGTCATCATCGACGTCGAATTGTGCGGTTGCTGCAATCCGACAGTCGGGCCTGTCTCGCTCATGTTCCTTGGGCTTCGCAATTTCACGGAAGTAAAACATGCATTGGAGTCCACTCGAATGATGAATGCAGGACGGGCCTGCATCGACGAAGTCATCGGCATCCTCCGTCACGAAGTTCGCGGTTACCTGCTGGATTAATCGACCAGC
>JBGSVU010000227.1:0-21463 GCA_041752775.1 Pirellulaceae bacterium
GAATCTGCCCGAAGACCCACCCATATGTCGAAAACAGCCCCATCATCCGCCGGTTGCCGCCACTTACCAGTTCCCACGTATCTCCGTAATCATCCGACCGATAGACTTCGGCTCCCTTGATCACCGCCTGACGCTGGCGCCCGTATGAATCGGTCTCGCCTTCGCGGGCAGCGCGGGCCGTTTCGTGATTGTCAATCAGGGCGTAGATCCGGCCTTTTTTTGCCGCCGTCATCCCCAGCCCGGTTCGGCCTGCGAGATCCCGTTGCGGCAATCCGTTGCTGAGCAGTTCCCAGGTCTCGCCCCCGTCGCGCGAGCGATAAATTCCGCCGCCGGGCCCGGGAACCGGATCGCTCCAGGGGCGACGAATGCGATGCCACATTGCCGCGAACAGCGTTTGCGGATCGTGGGGGTCCATCACCAGTTCAGAAGCTCCCGCCATACTGCTCTCGTACAGGATTTTCCGCCAGCTTTTGCCGCCATCGGTCGTTTTGAAAACGCCACGCTCTTCGTTCTCCGTATACTCATGACCGCCAGCCGCCACATAGACTGTACTGGAGTCCTGCGGGTGGATCACAATCCGCGCAATGTGATGCGTGTCCTCCAGCCCCATGTGTTCCCAGTTCCTGCCGCCGTTGGTGGAACGGTAGACGCCTGTGCCGGACATCGAGCTGCGAAAAATATTGGACTCACCCATCCCGGCCCACACCGTATCCGGACGTTTCGGGTCGCAGGTGATCGCCCCGACCGAAGCCGAGGGTGCATCGTCGAACATGGACTGCCAAGTCGTTCCCTCGTTTTCCGTTTTCCAGATTCCACCCGAAGCCGTCGCAACATAAAAGGTGAACGGCTGGCCCACCGGTTTTGCAATGTCAGTCACCCGACCGCTCATGTGCAGCGGCCCGATGTGGCGCCAGTTCAGTCCGCGCCACGGCGATTCCGCGCGCATCTGCAAATGTTGTGCGTGCCATTTCAGGCGCTGGCCGGCATCCGTCACGGGCTGTTTGGTGTCGGTCTGGGCAGATGCCCGCGGCAATGACACGCAAGTGGCCAACAGCACAATCAGCCAGGCAGCCCCCCGGCCCAGGGATCGTTGTGGACAGGATGCAGACCCTGAAGAGCCTGCCGTTGTGACCGGCGCCGGTTTGAAAAAGCGGTTCATTCGACAGGATTCCCAACTGTTTGTTTGTACCTGGTAAACTTCTCTGCTGAAGCTGCTACTGTAAACGCCCGTTTTTCAAATTACAAACCGGGCCAGCCGTATCGGCGGGAAATGGAACCTGCCTTGCAGGCCCGGCCCCGTACGCAGGGACGCGAACCAACTCGTGGCCGCCATCGACCAGGCAAAAATCTCCCTCACAGGACTCGGTCAGAAACGAGCTGTGTTCGACCCAGTCGCCGCTGTTCGCCACCAAAAAACCGTCGCTGCGGCATTCCAGAACGGGCCGGTGAATATGCCCGAAAACCACCCCGTCCAGATTGCGTGACCGGGCCGCGTTCGCAATTCGCTCCGTCAGGCGGTTGGGGCGTCCAAACCACGATTTGCTGGTGCGTTTGACAGCATGACAAACCGAACGTGGCAATACCGGCAGCACTCTGTCGAACGCCCACCCGCCGAACCGGGACAGCCCCCGCCGGCGGACTTCCACCGGATCGAACAAATCGCCGTGGGTGACCAGCAGGCGCCGACCGTCGGCACACTCGTGAACAAACTCATCGGCCAGTTCACAGGGAATAAGGCGGGGGACCGGGCGGCGCAGAAAATCGTCATGATTGCCCGGCAAAACAAACAGCTGCGTCCCGTCGCGAACCATCGCCAGCAATCGTTCCGCGATTTGCGTCCGCTCGGCATTCCAGTGAAATCGCCGCCGCAGCCGCCAGCCATCAAGGATGTCGCCGTTGAGGTACAACTGCCGGGTCTGCAACCGCTCCAGCCAGTTCGCAAAGTCGGCCTCACGCGACAAGCCAAAACCCAAATGCACGTCGCTGACAAAAACCGCGCGAAACTCCGTAGTGGTTCGGGACATGTGTGGATACTTGATGCAGCGACAAACCGTTCCTGACACTGTCCAATCTCATTCATTCCCCGGGTCAATGCAACGGCCTGACGGGGAATCGGCGAGAGGACCCGGAAACCGGTCCCGGGATGACTGCGGTCCGGCTAAACTGGAGTTGCGGCATTCCCGCGCTGAAACACCCATCCCCAGGCCTGCTGGTTTGAACAACAACGCTGTCCCATTGCCGAGCGGACCTCCTGCCCAACCGGCGGACTGGCGAACCGTAGCGACCTACATCGCGCCCCTGGTCGTTTTGCTGGGCCTGGCCAGTCTTCTGCCGTGGCCGGAAACCGATGCCGAGACCGCGATGTCCCAAACTGACCAGCAGCGGATGGTCGTATTGCTGGCTGTTCAGGCGGGGCTGACCGCAGTCGCACTGGCATGGTGGTTCTGGCGATGCGGCCGGGACTTTTCCTGGAGAATTTCGCCGGCCGCGTTCCTGCTGGGCGGGATCGGCGTGGTGCTGTGGATTCTGCTGGCTCAACTGGACGAATGGGTTGTCCGGCAGCTGGGACTGCAGTGGCTGGTGCCCAAACGAACGGCGCTCGACCCGTGGCAACAGTTTTCGGACGGCACCGTCCGCAACCTGTTTCTGGCGGTCCGGTTTGCTTTGCTGGCCGTGCTGGTTCCACTGGCGGAAGAAATTTTTGTGCGAGGCTGGCTGGGACGCTGGTTCGACTCGGAACCGGTCTGGCACCGGATGAGCCTGTCGCAAATCGGCCGTGACGGACTCGTGGCCATTGCGGTCTACGCCGTCCTCGCTCATCCGATGGAGGCCCTGGCAGCCACCGTCTGGTTCAACATGGTTTCATGGCACATGAAGCGCAGCGGCAGTCTGGCAGACTGCATCGTGATTCACGCCACGACCAATCTGTTGCTCGGGTTGTACGTGGTCCAGTCGGGCAACTGGCAACTGTGGTAGAAAACTTTTTCGCCGCAGACCAGACGACGCTTCAAACCGGGCTGGGTGTCACCGGATTCCCCATTTTCCGTTCAGGCGATTTCCTGACCGGCGGTGAAAAGACTTCACCCCGCAGATGCTGCGCCGCCAGCGAGGAGGTCATTCCCAGAAACAGCAACATCAGCATGTGACACATCGCAATAATCGAAACGTCGTGGAACATCCCGTTGACCAGATAATTCACGCCGAGACAAAGTACGAAAAGCCCGTGGTGCTGCAACATCCAGGGGCCATTCGCCAGACAGCACATCCGCCAGGCTTGCCAGCATCCGATCGCCACAATCGCCAGCAGCGCGCCCAGCCCAATCAGCCCGGTTTCGGTCGCATAGGAGAGGACCACATTGTGTTGCATGTAGGGCAACGCCATCGTCAGCGGTGCGTCGTACTGGCCTGCGTAATGATAAGGCAGTTTGTGTTTGGCATACTGACCGAAACCGACTCCACCCAGTGGCTGGTGGCGAAACATCTCCCAGGCAACCGTGGCCAGCAGGGGTCGCAGTTCAACCGACTGGGCCATCTCACTTGCCGATACGTCCCGGTCGCGCTTGAACCGGTTCAGCTGGTCGCCGAACAATCCGGCCACCCCCAGCAGCATCACCATTCCCGCCGCACAGACTGCCGCCCTGCCCCGCCAGTCCAGCGGCGCCAGCACCAGAAACCCGAACGTCACTGCCGAAACGACCCAGACGCTGCGAGTCAGGGTCGCATAGCTGCCGACCAGAAACAGCGGCACCAGCAACAGCGGCAAAACTCTCCACGCCCGCTGAACACGTCCAGTCGCCAGCATCGCCGCGGCCAGTCCGGCGTTGATCAACATTCCATTGATCACGGGATTCTGCAGCGGCCCCCGCGCCCGACCCAGAAATTCCGTGACCGTGGGATCAACTGTATGCCGGGGAACGACCAGTTCATGCCAGCCACGCCATTCGCAAATTCCACTCAACGTCAGAAATAGCGCCAGTCCCATCAGACCCCACTGCACCGTGCTCCATCCGGCATCGCGCCATTCCACACTGCGCACCACCACAAACCCGGCTACCGGAATGATGTTGAAAAACAGCAGTCGGGTCAGAGGCAGACGCTCCCGAAAACCAAAGTCCGACATCAGGGTGCTGGTCGTCAACACCACAATCCAGAACACAATTGCGACATCGAGCCGGGTGAAAACCAGTCCCGATAAACCGGCCCCCGCCCCCGTGCGTCGCAACTGGTGCCACCATCCCAGCATCGTCCATCCGACCAGGCCGCCGACCAGTATCCGGTCGACAGTCACCGGAACCGGGGAGGTTTCCAGTTTGAAAAAAGCGGCGCCAAACACACATTCTGCCACCAGCAGGCCGACGACCCCCGCAGGAACAACCCATTCCGGACGCGGTACCGAATGGCGCAGCAGGACGGCCAGCCAAAGCGCACCGGCCGCCGAGAAAATAATCGCCAACAGCTCCATAACTTCAACCGCTTCCCTGCGCCGGCCATTCCTTCCAGTCCGCCCTGACGGACCCGTGGTGGTGCTCCGGCTGGTCCCTGCAGAACACCCCAGAAAAAGATCGGTTGCCGGGTAAAGCGCACCCCGAATCAATCCGCCTGGTCGCCGGTCGCAAGCGGTCCGCGCAACCGGTTATACGGATCAGGCAGACTGTTCCGACGGCGCTGGTGTCGCCGGGGAGGCGGTCGTAATCTCAGTTGCCGCTGCCGGACCAGCTGGCGAAGCGCGGCGTTTGGCCAGAAACCGCACGCGGGGTCCGGAATCGGGTGCCCGGATATAGGGGAACAGCTCCACATCGAACTGCCGGTAATCGAAATACCTCAGCAGGTCGTCGCGGGTGAACATCCAGGCGGCATCATCAATGCCATGTTTTTTACCCAGCGTTCCTGTGGGGTTTTCACGTTTGTGCAACACAAAGGGCTCGGTCCCCGGGAAACTCACTTCCCGCGTTTCACCCGTGAACTTGAACATCAAATCGTCGGGATCGTAAAACGTTGTGCAGACTCCGACCGCATCCGTCATGGCCAGGATCAGCTCCAGCGTTTCAAAGGGACGCGCCAGGTGATAGAGAATTCCGGACGCAAGGATCAAATCAAACCGGCGCGGTTTGCTTTTCAGGTAACCGCCCACATCACCCAGCAGATACTCGACCCGCTGCAACCGGTAAAATTCTTTCACGACCAGACACTTGATCCAGTTCCGCGGGTTGGCTTCTATCGAAACCACGCTTTTGACACCTTGTCGCTCCAGCGCCACGGCGTGGTAACCTTCGTAGGGCCCCAGCTCCAGAACTTCACGGCCTTCCAGCCCTCCCAGGCCCCGCGCACAGTTGGCAATCAGTGGATCGACGATTCGGGGTGCCAACAGCTTCCCATGGCTGTTGGGGTCCTCCTCGTAACTCTCCCACGCCAGATCGCCCAGCAAAAACCCGTGAATCGGATGGGGCACCTCGCGGCAAAGCTCATCAATTCTCATCTCGCGCCGGGTGTCATCCACGATCTTCTCCTGGCCTGGCGTAACCTCACCATCCACGCTGCTGCGCGTCGGCTCGACTCTATTCCGAATCGCTGGAAGCCGAATCCCCGGAAGCCGAATCGCCGGAAGCGAAAACCGGTTTCTGGCTGGTTTTAATCACGCGGTCGGTTTTTTGCCCGACGAACTCGAGAATCGCCTGCTGGCCTGCATCGCCCAGCCGCACATTGGCCATACGCAGAATGCGGGTGTATCCGCCGTTGCGATCGGCCATTTCGGGAGCGATTTCATCGAACAGAATCTGAACGGCGTCCTTGTCGCGCAGAATCGCGAATGCCCGCCGGCGGGCATTGACGACAGGCGCGATGGCGGCGACCCATTTTGCGTGCTGGTCACTTTCGCGCCAGCGTTTCCATTCTGCGGAATTGCGGTCGGCCGTGGTTCCCAGCTGGTCGGCGGCTTTCTGCGCGGCCATGGAATCCTTGGCGATCGTAATGCACTTTTCGATCACGGGCCGAATTTCCTTGGCCTTGTGCAACGTCGTCACAATGCGCCCTGGAAAGCGGGGAGGCTGGACTTCGGTTTTTCCGTCGGACTGGAACATCCCGGCAAAGAACTCGGGATCGCGCCGGGTCAGGAACAGGGCGGTCGCCATGTTCTTCATCAAAGCCTTGCGATGTGGTGAACTGCGCCCCAGCCGGCGGCCTTTGCGTCGATGTCTCATGGTCGATTCAAAAATTCAAAAGGTTCAGATTGTCTGGTTATTTTTTTTCCGGCGACACCGGTATTTCCGGGCACCGAAAATCACGTTGCCGTCCACGGGGGCGATTGGGAAACTATCCGATCATGGGCGTGCGGGGAACTCTCATGCCAAGGTGCAGGTTCATTTCCCCGAGCTTCTCACGTACTTCATCGAGTGTGGTTTCGCCAAAGTTGCGGATTTCCATCAACTGGTCTTCGGAATATTGCACGAGGTCGCGAACCGTGCGAATACCGGCATATTCCAGACAGTTGTTGGCCCGCACGCCGAGGTTCAGTTCGCGAACCGGTGTGCCGAGTTTCGATTCGGCCGCAGCGTCGATTCCGCCCATGGCCCGCGGTTGCGAGTGGACCTGGGGGCCCAGTTCGACATATTGCACAAACGGATTAAGATGTTTGCGGAGAATCTTGGAGGCTTCGACCAGGGCCATTTCGGGAGAAATGGACCCGTCTGTCCAGATTTCCAGGGTCAGTTTGTCAAAGTTGGTTTTTTGACCGACGCGGGTTTCTTCGACCTCGTACCGCACGCGGGTGACCGGGCTGTAGATCGCGTCGAGGGGAATAATGCCGATTTCCTGGTCGCGACCGTCGGTTGCTTCCGCGACGGGAACGTAACCCCGGCCGTTCTGGACCACCATTTCCATCATGAAGGGTGCGTCGACCGAAAGCGTCGCGATCACATGGTCGGGATTGATGATCTGGACTTCGCCACCGGTATGAACATCAGCACCGGTAATCGGTCCGGCGGTGCTCTTTTCAACGGTGATGACCTTCATCTGTTCGCTGTTATTTTTCACCACCAGGCTTTTGACATTCAGCACGATGTTGGTGACATCTTCGACGACACCGGGAATCGAGGTGAACTCGTGACTGGCGCCGCGAATCTTGATTTCGGTAATTGAACTGCCTTCGAGACTGCTCAGCAGAACCCGCCGCAGACTGTTGCCGATGGTGGCCCCGAAGCCGCGTTCGAAAGGCTCGGCGACAAATTTTCCGTAGTTGCGACTGAGTGAATTGCGATCGACTTCGACCTTACTGGGAAGTTCCAGACCGCGCCAGCGAATGTGCATTGATAAATCTCCGACAGGGGAACCAGAATCTGACAGTCAACACCGCTGACGGGGTCGGTGCCCCGCCGCCAGCTGGCGGAAACGAACTTATACGCGACGTTTCTTGCGGGGGCGGCAACCGTTGTGGGGGATGGGGGTGCAGTCCTCGATCGATTTCACGTTCAGCCCGGCTGCCTGGAGGGAAGTGATGGCGCTTTCGCGGCCGCTGCCCGGACCCTTGACGCGCACATCGATTTCCTTCATGCCAGACTTGATGGCTTTTTCTGCCGCCTGCTGTGCAGCCATCTGCCCGGCAAAAGGCGTACTCTTGCGACTTCCCTTGAAGCCACAGGTTCCGGCACTGGCCCAGCAGAGCGTTTCACCTTTGGTGTCGGTGATGGTCACCGTGATATTGTTGAAGCTGGCGTTGATGTGCGCCACGCCATAGGTCACGTTCTTGCGAATTCTTTTTTTGGTTTTTGCTTTGCCCATCGCGGGTACAATCCGAAAACTGAATGAATTGAATGGTTACAGGATAAATCTTCTGGATGGCGTCGGGCCGGCCACTTCCTGTCCGACTCAGGCGGCAGGGGCGCTCGCCCAACTGCCCCCACCAAAATCGTGGTGCCGCCCGAAGGCGAGCTGACGTCTGCTATTTCAGGTCCTTGACGCCCTTCTTTCCGGCCACGGTTTTCTTCGGTCCCTTGCGGGTCCGGGCATTCGTTCGCGTGCGCTGACCGCGGACTGGCAAACCCAGCCGGTGACGAATGCCGCGATAACACTTGATCTCGCGCAGGCGGCCAATATTCTGCTGCAACTGGCGTCGCAGAGGACCCTCGACGGTGTAATCACGCTCAAGAATCAGCGCAATGCGGCTGATGTCCTCGTCGCTCAGGTCGCGAGCGGCGGAATCGATATCAACGCCAGCTTTCTCACAGACTTCACGCGCAATCGCCGGCCCAACCCCATAGAGGTACTGAAGCGTGATTCCAGTTTTTTTGTCGTTCGGAAGGTCAACACCGAGAATACGTGGCATACCAGTCCGCTCTCCAGTTTGAATTGTGTCTCACGGCGCCCGACGTGCCGCAGCCGCCCAGCGCCCATTAATCCTGAATCTTGTGCCCAAAAACGCGCCTCTCCTAAACCGGCTTCGGAATGAAAGCGGACCCGCCTGGTCCACCGCGCGAAATGCCGGACAACCCATATCAATTCAAGTGCGAGAACTGACCGGGAAAAACCAACGCCTGCTTCCAACACCGATTGCCATGAAGAACACCCGCCAAAACAGTTGACGACAGTCCAATAGCGCCTGATCCGCGATCCCGTACTACCCCTGCCGCTGCTTGTGGCGGGGGTTGGTGCAGATCACATAAACGCGGCCTTTGCGTTTTACAATTTTGCAATGTTCGCAAACCTTGCGAACGCTCGCGCGTACCTTCATCGCCTCAAACCTGCCGTTTCAGTCGTATTTTGGGAAACCGCGAAGTATAAGGCCCACAGTGGGTCCCCGACAAGGGCTAACCGGGACAGATTTTGTCCGTTTTTTCACAATTCGCGACCCGAAGCCGTTTTGGGCGGTCCCGGCAAGCCACGCCCACAAACCACGGGGCGTTGCAATTCGCAGCTTTTCCGTTGGCAATCTGTTCCGGTTGGGGGATTTTTTCTGGTGGGGCAAGCTGCTCCGGGTCGAAAAAAGATGGGGTAACGTGCGCCCAGACCCGCCAACGGGGGGTGCCTTTAGCCTCCAAATTACCTGGATTTTACCTGCCCTTCGCCGCTGACAACCCGGTTGGATCGGGTTTTTCACACGCCCATTCCCAATTCCGCCGTTCGTTTCACCATTCCGATGCCAACCACCCACCACCTTCAATCGCGATCCGCAACTGTTTGGGCGTTCGCCGCCTCGGTTCTGGCTCTGGTCGGATGGTCAGAGCCGGCTGCCGGGCTGCCTCAGTCCACCCGTGCCGCCCCACAAGCTGCCGTTCCGCATGCCACCGCCCCGGAAATGGGCTCCGATTCCCGGGTAGCACTCGCGCTGTGGGTGAAAGACGCCCTGAAAAACTCCGAAGCAACACCGACGCCTTATTCCCAGGTTAATGGTTTCACCGCAGCCGCAGCGTCAACCATTCCGGTCACCGTTCCTCCCACCGCCGCATCGCTCGAGGAAATCGAACGACTGCGAGGTTCGATCCCGCAGATCTGTTTCAGCGAATTGCCCGGGATCGAACTGGTTTCGGCAACGGTCGAGTCGCCCGTTCAGGATTTTGGCTATCCGGCCGCTCCGGCTGCGGGTCCGCCATCGCATGGTGATCTGCCGCCGCCGGGCCACCTGCCCGGCTACGCTCCCCATCCTGTCGGAGCCGCAGCTGGGACATTGAAACCGTCGCCCAATGGCGTTGATCCGCACTGGGAAATTTTTGCCAATACGCAATTTCCTTCTGCCAGCCAGTGCGCGACGTGCCATCAGCAGATTTACGACGAATGGGCGATCAGCAGCCACGCCTACGCTGCCATCTCGCCGATGTTCCAGAAATTCGAAGACAAAATCACACGCCTCGCCCAGGGAACGGTCGGCTATTTCTGCATGCGCTGCCATGCACCGGTCGCCACCACGATGGGTTTTGACCGGACCGCTTCGATTTGGCAGGCACCGGAGGTCTATCGCGAAGGCGTCACGTGCGTGGCCTGTCACCGGGTCAAGACGCCTTATGTCAAAGCCAACGGGGAACGCCGAATCGAACCGGGCGACATTCACAATCCGGTCTATGGAGGCAGCGACGGAACCGGCAACGCCATTGCCATCAAGTACAGGGACTTTTTCAAAGTCCGCACCGATTCGAACCAGCCCTCCCCGGCCCAGCCGATCCATCAGCGGGCCATCCAGTTCGAAGAACTCAGCCAGGCAACGTTCTGCATGTCGTGTCACCAGGTCGCGGTCCAGCCCGGCATCAAACTGGAAGTCGTCTGGGACCAGTACCGCGGATCGCCGGCCTGCCGCGAAGGCGTCTCGTGCCAGGATTGCCATATGGGCCGCGTGCCGGGCCGCAACGAAGGTTACTCCGTCGGACCCGCCGCGGTGGTCGACGGAAAAGTCGTCAATCCTGAACGCAAACACTCCAACCACACTTTCTACGGACCCGGCTATCCGATCACGCATCCAGGCCTGTTTCCGTTTGAAAACAAACCGGATCGCTGGTCGCTGGAAAGCTGGCAACAGTTCGACTGGCGCAGCGGCTGGGGCAGCGAGAGTTTCGAGCAGGCCGTTGCTCGCGGTGAAATCCGGCCGTGGTTTCCTCCCGAATGGGAGAATGTCGACGATCGCATGGATGCCCGCGCCAAAGTCGATCGCAACCTGAAAAAAATACTGCTGAAAAAGGAACTGCGAATCCAGCTGATGGAAAACGGATCGCGCGTCGATGGTCCCTTCTTCTCCGGCGACCCACGGACCGGACGCGACCTCAGCTTTGAATACGTCGTGACCAACACCAACAATGGACACAACATGCCCAGCGGATCGCTCGGAGCCCAGCCCCAACTGTGGGTCAATGTGGCGCTGACCGGACCCGATGGAACTCTGCTGTGGGAATCGGGGCACCTCGACTCGTATGGCGACCTGGCGGACATTCACTCGATCGATGTCACCAGCCGGCGCATGCCGCTGGACCGCCAACTGGTCAATTTTCAGACGAAGTTCCTGATCACGAATGTCAAGGGAACAGACCGGGAAATGCCGCTGCCGGTCAACATCGATTTCGACCAACTGCCGTTTCTGCGCCCACCCGCACAACCCGTCACGGTCATCAATCACCCTCCCTTTATCCGCATGGAAGCCCATTCGATTCCACCCACCGGTTCGAAACGGGCCAAATACACCGTCCCCGCCTGTTTGCTGGACCAGCCCGGAACCTACAGGTTGTCACTGCGGCTGCGCTCCCGCGCCGAACCGATGTATTTCATGCGGTTTTGCGAGACGACCCCCGAGATGATCCGGGCCATGCAGGAATGGACCGTCGATTTTCACCAGCAGTCTGTCGTGTTCGAAATCCAGCCCTGATTTTTTGAAAGGTCGCGACCCGCAGCTCCCGCGGCAATTCCTCCACCGGCAAAATGTCGGGTGGTTTTTCAGGTTCCGCCGACACAACACATCGATCACCAGCAACCGTTTCTCCATGGCCATCACCGTCCGACAAAAACGAATCGCACTCGCTGTCGCGTTGATCGCGACAGGTTTGGGGTGGGTCTGTTGGCGCGGACTGAAGACATTCCCCGATCCGGACTCCCGCGCGGAACAGGATTTTGTCACGCTTCTGAACCAGCAATACACCCATGCCAGCGAGGGTTTCCGCAAGGAAGGCCTGCCAGCGCCGGTATTGCCGGAAAACAACTCCCGCCAGTATGCCGTGCAGCTGGAAGTGGGACCGGCCACCAGCGCGGCCTACAGCCGAATCGCCGCCGCAACCAGCCCTGCGACAAAACCTGAAAGCGCAAATGCGGCTGGAGGACCGTCCCAAAGGCCCGCCGGGCTGGCTCCAACGCCAAGTGCCTCGCCCAGTACTTCGCCAAGTATCTCGCAAATTCCCGCGCCCGTTCATCGTCCAACGGCCAGCGCGCCCGCTCCAGAATCGCCATCCCCGGCCGCCCCGGTGTCCACCCCAGCGCCGACCATCACTGAACCGCAATTCAGAACGGCACCCTACGCCAACCTGATCCTGCCAGTCGCACCGCCGGATTTTTCTTCGCACCAGTCCGTTCCCTCCGCGATGGCAAATCCCGCGGTAAACATCGCCGGAGATCCGGCAGCAACCACGACTGCGCCTGTCCGGATCGTGAACCCCACTTTTTTGCAGACCACAGAAACCAGACTACCGGTACCGTCAACCTCATCGGCCACCGCCCCCAACGACACGTTGCCCCTGACGATCAAAAACCAGTTCGTCAATTCAGCCGACCAGGTCGCCGGACCGCCTCTGGTTCCACCCGAACCGGAAGCCCCGCTGGCCAAATCCGCGGCGCCCGCCGGGAACGACCCCCTGTTCGACGATCAGGTCCAGGGCAGCCCGATGGAATCCCTGACCGGCACCCCCTCACGATTCCGTTTGCCAACCACATCCAGCAACGCTACATCCAGCGGTGCCACCGTTCGCAACAGCGGGGCGACGGGAGCGGGGCCGGCAGTTACCTCCGTTTCATCTCCACAACCGCCCGCGCCGTTACCGACGCCGAAACCGCAGGGGCCGGACCTGATTCGCGCGACGCAGTTCCAGCTGGCCGACCAGCCCAAACCGGGCGAACACTTCCCCAAGGCTCCCCCCTGCATCGATCCGCGCGCCGTCAGCGTTCCGGCCAGCGAACACGATTTTTCTCCCACCGGATGGTTTGGCGAAACCTTTGATCCGCGCGCCGAGATTTCGGTTTACACCGGCAAGACCTGCCAACCCACCCAGCGACCAGCCGTCGAATGGTTTCGCCGCTGGTACGACCGCGGCCCGATCCCCGCCAGCCAACACTGGTTCGGCAAACACAACCCGGACCAGTTCCAGTTCATTGTGGCTGGCGACCAGCGGATTGCGTATGCGTCCAACACCCAGAATGGCAATGCGAACTCGCTGATCGCGGCCCAGACCAATCTTGATTTCGATTTGCGGCTGACTTCCACTGAGCGTTTTCACTGGTTCATCACGCCGCTGACCCAGGGGGCCGACAGCACGCGCTGGCTGCTGGACGACGACCGTTTCATTTCCGAAGCCAACGCCGAGCTGCTGTTCGGATATTTTGAAGGCGATCTCGGCGCCATGACCGGCGGGATCGTCAACAAAACACTTCCTTTCGATCTGCCCTTCGCCATCGGTGTGATGCCGCTGCTGATTCAGAATGGTGTCTGGATGGAAGACGCCATCCTCGGAGTGGCCATGACGGTCCCGGCGCAGAACATGCCCGCCCTGAACATCTCCAACATCGACGTCACGTTCTTCGCAGGCTTTGACAAAATTGACAGCCCCGCATTTCAGGGCGATGACAACGTTGCAAAAATATACGCGGTGATGAGTTTCATCGAGGCCTGGAATGGATACGTCGAAGCCGACTACGCTTTTCTGGAAGACCGCGACACGGCGCGCGACCGCAGCTATCACAACATCGGCATCGGTTACACGCGCCGCTACGGGATGGTCTCCAACTCCTTGCGGGTGATTGCCAACGCCGGCCAGTCCACCGGTGGCGGAGAAAACACCGCCGACGGCGTGCTGTTGCTGAGCGAAAACTCGCTGGTCACCGCCATGCCTTACAACCTGGTGCCCTACCTGAACCTGTTCGCAGGTTTCGACCGGCCCCAGTCGGCAGCCCGCCAGGCAGCGGCCGGAGGCGTGTTGCGGAATACGGGAATCCTTTTCGAATCCGACAATCTGACGGGCTATCCCACGCTCGACGCCAGCGCCAACCAGACTTTCGGCATGGCCCTTGGAATCAACATGTTGCCGCCGGATTTTTCCCGGCAACTGATTCTGGAAACGGCGATGTTGGGCACCATGGGCGATGACGCCGGCCGCAACGCGCCGGGCGCCCAGGGTGGTTTCGGCGCGCGGTATCAGTTGCCGCTGACCCACTCGGTTTTGATCCGGATGGACGCGATGTACGGATTCCAGGAGAACGGCGGCGACATCCATGGCGCCCGCGTCGAGCTGCGACGGAAGTTCTAGCCGGTCACCGCGTCTTGCCGTATCCCATTTCAGCGACTTTGCCTCCCTGGAAGCAGACCGTGTTCGGACCACCGGCACAGGCCCATTCGACTTCTTCGATTTCCAAACCGGCGCGTTTGGACCCCGTCACGCTCCCTTTTACGACTGTGCCCGGACCGGGAATCGCGTCGACTTCCGGTTTCTCCATTCCAATTGCGATTTTTCCATAATTGGCAATGGAAGCTTTTGGTGCGTCACAACCCAATGACAACACAGCAAACAGCGAAAACAGGGCAATTGCGAGAGGATTAAAGAATTTGACTGACATGACCATTTTTTCAGTGACGCAATAATTTAACACCAACGATGCCGGATAATATTATTCCCGGTTGCCCCGGAAAATGACCAGAATATCATTCGATGGTCTGCTGCCCAGTTGACTGGCATGGCAGTTGTAACGACTGGCAAATGTGCAAAACCTGAATCTGGGCATTGCACTGGAATTGGCCTATCCGGACTGGAGGGAAACCCTGCCATGAACGAATCTCCTCGCCGCAGAATGCCCATTTGGAAAAAGCATCGGGTTTACCAGTTCCGGCTTGTCAGCCTGTTCATTCTGACAACCCTGACAGGCTGTCTGATCGCCCTGCATCAATTGACAGAGGGCGCGATTTGGGTTGTGCTTTTTGGGTTGGGCTTTTTGATTGCACTGGTTTCGCCCTACCTCGTTCTGCTTTGGGTCTGCACTGCGGGTCCAATCCTGAAATGGATGGGCGACCAAAGGGATTTGTGAATCATTCGGCCGATCATCCCACGTGCGTTTTTAACAAAAAGCCCTGTGGTCCTGAGAGCTCCGAGGTCGGGTGGTCCGGGTTCAGCAATCCAACCGGGTCTGGCGCGAGTTCCCTGCAGTCGGTTTTCACGGCTTTTATGTTTGATAACGGCGAGCATGCCAGTCTGGCAACCGCTTCAGGCAGAGCATGGCCCAGCGCGAGTGAATCCAGGCAACTCCATTGAGAATGTGGAAGGACAGGAACGACAGAAAGAACCCGGCAACCGCAAACGGGGCTGTTTCGATGGGCGTGTCGATGATCCAGCTGCCAACGTCATAGCTCAGCAGGGGAAACAGCAGTGTCAGCGGAGAAGCCAGCAGCGCCAGTGAGGTGGACAACAATGCCACGGTCAGCACAAACGAGACGATTCCCAAAGGAAACTTGAACAGCAGGTAACCGATACCGGCCCAGCATTCCCGATTCAGCATCAACTCTTTGGCTCTGGTCAAGACCGGTTTTTTGTGCCCCTGAATGAGCGGATGCGTGGACTTGCGAAAAGGAATCGTGGTTTGCAGCAGGCTTTTAGCCAGCGCGCGTTCCAGTCCCGTAAAACCCCTGATGGCCAAAAACGTTCCCAACAGGATGAAAGCGCCAATCCAGACGATCAGCGTGCCGATGCCGGCCGCCAGTCCGGCGACGAGCAAGGCAAAATAGACGGTTCCCAGCGGGAATGAGATGAGAAGATAAAGAATATTGAGCCAGGACTGCAACTGAAAAGGGACGGCCCACGGGTTGCCGGCGGGAAGCGGCCCCGGAAGCTTTTCTGTTGGCGGATACTTGGCTGCAACATCGTCAGGACGAGGAACTGCGGACGGATCGACCGTTCCCAGAATCTGGCGGCCTGTGTTTTTGATGTCGCTCAAGGACTGCCAGTCGGTCTTGACCTGGCTGACTCGCTGGTAACGCAGGGCGGGTTCCTTTTCGAGCGAGTGCAGCACGATTTCATCCAGTCGGACATCCACGGCAACTTTGCGGGACGGCGGAGCAAACCGGCCCAGCGGCAGTTCGCCGGTCAACAGTTCATATATCACAACACCGAGTGAGTAGATGTCGGCGCGATGATCAACCTCCAGAGGACGCTCGAATTGCTCGGGAGCCATGTAATGCATTGTGCCCATGACTTGATGAGCCCGCGTCAGGTTGGGTTCGGGCGTCTTTGAGTTCAACAGCTTGGCCAGTCCGAAGTCAGCGATTTTCACTTTGCCTTCCACATCGACCATGATGTTTTCGGGCTTGATATCGCGATGGACGACCCCCCGGTCGTGGGCGTACTGAAGTGCATCACATACCGATGGCACGATTTCCAGCGCCTGTCGCGGTCCAAGTTTTCCGCCCTGCAGCATCTGCCTCAGGTTGATGCCATCGACATACTCCATGATGAAAAAATAAACGTCACCGGACTGTCCAAAATCGTGGACGGTGACAATGTTGGGATGTGCCAGGTGCGCCAAGGCTCTGGCTTCCCGAACAAACCGGTCGGCAAAGTCGCGTTGCGATTTTGAGTCTGGCCGGATGACTTTCAGCGCCACGAGGCGATTGAGGCCTTTTTGGCGGGCACAGTAGACCGCGCCCATTCCCCCCTGTCCGGCCAGATGCAGAATATCGAGTTGCGGAAATCTGGCGACCAGGTCGGCAGGGATCGCGGTCTGGCCCTCCGGGTCATTGTCGGGATACGTTGTATGCCGGGATCCAGCACTGTCCGGTTGCCGGTGACGGGTCCATGTTTGCAGACCCAGCTGAATCAGACAGGCCGGGCAGGGAGTTGCTGGGGAACTGTCCGAAAGGTTCGCCCCGCATGAAGGGCAATTCACTGAAGGAGGGTTTGCTGTCGCTGTTTTCTTACGGAACATGACTGGATTTTCGCAGTTTGGAGCCTGTTGAACATTTCACCATCTGTAACAGAAGCAAATTTGCGAAATGGTTACAGGAAACCGGCCGCATTCTGCCTAATTTTTCAAAACTTCAAAAAGCTGCCCGATTTCCGCCTGGATTTCTTCCGAAGTTGCCACCGTTTGCTGGATCTCAGCCCTGAGAAGTTCGCCAAATCTCTGTCGCATACGATGCAAAGCCACTTTCACCGCGACTTCGGTCATGTCCAGCTGGGCAGCTGCTGAAACGAGGGTTTCCCCGTCGTTTTTGCCAGCGATAAATTTCTCCAGGCGGTCAAACTGATGGCCTTTCCCGCGCGCGACAAATTCAGACCGGAGTTCGTTTCTGACCCGGTCGAGCAGGGTCCGGGCCCATTGTCGCTGGTAAATCAACTCGGGAGTTTGGTCATGCGAGGGTTCCATTCGATAGCGGTTGTCGGCGGCTTCGAAGTCGAGTGATAGCGGTGATTTTCCGCTGCCCCGTTTTTTGGCTTTGGCTTTGTCCCACTGATTGGCCAGGAAATGTTTCAGGGCCCGCAACAAAAACGAGCGGAACTTTCCAAGCCGGGGATCAACCCGCCTCAAATCCTGTCGTTCCAGCAGGTCGGCAAAAAAGGCCTGAGTCAAATCGGCCGCCGCATCCGCGTCGTGGCCCTGTCTTCGGACAAAGATGTAAAGCGGGTACCAGTAAATCTGGCAAAGCTCCTGCAGAGCGGTCGAGGCGGCCTGGGAGTTGTCATCGCCGACCGCACACACCATATTCCAGCGGGTGGTTGCGAACTGCCCGTCGTTAACCGGTTTTCCGGCGTCCTTTTCGTTTGACATTCCGGCATTGTACTCCGGAACGCCTTCCTTTCGTGACGTCGAAACAGGAAATGGGGCCCCGTCCCCTTGCTGGAAATCGTAAGCGTTCGGGAGTCGATAACACATTGTCCATGTTTCAGGGGTTCAGACCCGTTTTTCGGCGGTGCATGGGTGGTCTGAGAGCCTGTCCCGAAAACGCGTCAGACCCTGGCGCGTGAACGGCTACAGGGAAACTACTCCGTCGCAGAGTCGCCCTGACAAAGATCGCCATCCCCCGCGTCTCCTTTTTGGGCGATGAAATGGGAGGCGTGGAAGTCGCCGTCTCTTTCTGACACGATGAAAAACTGGCGGACTCCGCTGCGGATCTCTTTTCGAACCTGGCGCAGTGGATCGCAGAGAAACTGGTTGCAGATGTCGCTGCGCATTTCACGGGGCAAATTACAGCCCTGATCCGTATGGTAAATGCAGGAATCTGTCAGCGATTTCCGCGGCAGCCAACCAAGATAGGCCGCGACCACTTCCTCCCGGCTCAACTCCGGATGGTGAACCACATACCGGCGGAGGATCCCGACACTCAGGAACGCATGGGCCTCGCCCTGGTGACAGCAATGGCCCCGACAGGAGATGCAGGCCTGGGAAAACACCGGCAATTCTGTTTTTTGTGTCGGTGCCGGGGACGGTTCCACATCGGACGGCCAGTCTGATTTCTGTTCGGGATCGTCGATCGCAGCGTTCACCATCTCAACCAGACGTCGCCGAAACAGGCCAATCAATTCCGGATCGGGGTCGGCCATTTCTGCGGAAGTATGCGGCACGATTGCCAAAGAAAATGTTTCCGAATGTTGCCGGGAAATTTCCTGGCCACGGATTTCCCTCAGCCGCTCCGCCCTCCCGACCAGTTCCCGATACCTTTCTTTTTCGATCCGCTTCCGTTCCTGTTGCTGTTCATGAGCCTGCCGGACGCGACAGCTTTGGTCCCTGCAAAACGTCAGGGCTTCCTTTTGCCTGGATACATATACCCCGCAACTGACGCAACGGGACAGCGAATTCCCCGGCCCCGGCCGGGCAATGCTGGCATAGCGAGTCTGACAAACCGGTGCGCCACAGGTCGGGACGCCGCCAGAAAACAGCGGCAGTGGAGCACCACAAATCGCGCAAACCGGTTTTCGCTGCCTCAGCCATTGCACATACTGCTGCCGGCAATCGAATGAATCACAGGTTCTGTTGAAAGGGTCGCGGAGCTGGGCCAACCGGCAGATCACACATTTCGCGGCACCAGTGGAAGCATTCATGTACCTGGAACTCCCCGTGCCGGTCGTGTGCAGATGCCGGAACATTCTCCGGAAGAAAAGACCTGCTCCAGTATATCGGGCCTGCAAGCCTGTCGCACGTCGGGCGAATCGGCCGGTGGTCAGGCCGCGTCGCGGATCCACGACTGGATGACGCGGGCGGCGGCCTCGGGGTTTTTGTCGATCAGACTTGCAATCTGTTCTTTCACGCGTTCCCGGTCCAGGCCGGCGGCTGAATCGTCCGGCCAGTCTTTGGGAAATTCATCGAGCTCTTTCGTTTCACTGCTGTCCGCTACCGCAATCGGCTTGCCGCCAGCCGGACGACGGCGTTTCATCGACACCACCACCAGGACACACAGCGCCAGACCGGAAATGACCGCCAGCAGCGTCCCCTGCCCATTCCCGAACTGCCAGTCTCCGGCAGCCGAAAGAACTTTTTCCGGCGCGATGGGCGGATGGCAGAAATGGACGGCCACCGGACCCACGGGGGCCATCCCTGTGGAGTGCCGCTCAAGGACTTGCGTCACACGATCGAGCAGTTGTTCCCGCAGCTGGTCGCGCAACGCCACCGAGTCCGCCCGGGTGGCAGGAGCGGTCGGCCACCATCTGGAGTCGCTGGTGGCAACAGCGTTTTTCCCAGCAAAGTGATCGATGCCCTCGTGGTTGACGTTCAACCGTACGTTCATAAGGCTGGTTGCGGGATGGACGGCAGGACCGGAGGCGGCCGGGCCGTGGCAGGCGGATTCTGCCGGTGCAGTCCCCATCGGTGCGACGGGCAGTTCCGCCGGAATTCTTGCCGAGGAATTGGCACCAGCTTTCAAAACGGTTGTCGGCGGAACCGTCTCGGGCCGCTGAATGGGACGCGGCAGAACGGGAACCACCGGTGCGGCTGAAAAAACCTGGGCGGGCGGTTCCCCGGCGTTTACCACGATCTCGATTCCAGGCCAGTCGGCGAGGGCCGTCTGCAAATCATGTTCAATCTGTCGCCGGGCCCGGACCGGATCGACTTCACCAAGCTGTTCTCCGGCGAGGGACTGTTGAATTTTCGGCAGGTTCCAGGCGAGTCCGGAGTTGCGATCGTTGATGACAATATTCTGTGGCTGGATTCCGGCGATTGCAGCGACCACGTTCTGATGGATCGTCTGCAGCTGCTGGGGGTCCAGAAACAGCTGATCGACGGGCTGGACCGAAACGACGCAGCGCATGTCGGGCAGTGAAAAGGCCGACGGGCCGGGCTGGACGTCCAGCTGCACGGAGGCGTCGGCGACAAACGGCATCTCGACCATCAGCCGCCGCAGCTGCTGTCGACGATGCTGCAGATGGACCTGTTCCTGTTGGGCGCGATTCATGAACGGGCTGACTTCAGGTGGCACTTCTTCGGCACAGGACAGCGCGGCAGGCAAAGCCCCGGCGTCGGTGATCGCCTGCAGGTAGCTGGACTGGGCTCCTGCCGGAACCATCAGGTGTCCGTCACAGAAAGCAAACCCGTTCAGGTTTTCGCGGGTCAGTGCGATCCGGATGCGGCTGATCTCGTTTCGTCCCAGGGCGGTTTCAAACAGGTCTGCCTGGGCCGTTCCCTTTTGCCAGAGCGGCAAACAGCAAATGGCACCTGTGGCAACCAGCACCACCAGGGCAACCAGTGCCCGAACCGCCGCTCTTGTTCGCGACCAGCAGGTCAGCAGCTGTTGTCCAAATGTTTTTGTGGATTGCATAGACGGGTTCGCCAGTTGAAGCCGGTCCGGCCAGAAAAATGTCAGACCGCGCTTCGCAGTTGTCGTTTGGGCATCACCAGCACGCGAGCAGCACCGCCCTGGGGACATTCAAGAATCTGGATTTGGCCGCCACACTGGTTGGCCGCCTGCGTCGAGAGCGTAAAGTTTTTGCCGCGCCATCCACCCGCGAGGCGATGGATACGGACGTTGTCGGCCGGATTCGGTTCGTTGGTGGCCGAAGGCGATTTGTTCCCGGGAGAGTCTCCGGCGACCGCAGGCCGGTTGCGCGTGGCGGTGGCCAGTTCCAGTTCCCACGAACTGTCGGCATCGATCAGCGTGACGCTCAACTCGCCTTCGTGGCCAGTCGACTCAATCGCGTCCGCCAGCAACCCGCGCATCGCTGCGATGACTTTGGGCCGTGAACTCATCGGTGTGTCATGATCACCGCTGTCCATCTGGACATCATCGAGGTCCAGATCCAGCCGGACCCGACGCGCCAGAATCTCCGGCTGCATTTCCGACAACAACTGAACCAGCAAATTTCTGACTGATTCGGTGCCTACCGCTGGCCGCCGCATGACTGGAACTCCGCAAGGATTCTGTTTTCCCACTCGCGTCCAACGGGTGACAGGTTTGCTGGGCAAATCCGGCATCGTCGAACGAACGCCTTGTAGAAAAAAACCGGCCCGAGTGTCAATGCGGAAGATGAGCCGGAAAAAATCCGGTTGGGGCATCCGGGCCCTGCCCCAATGCGCCCTGACCCCCGCAGGATCGGGTTTCGGGGCCGCGTTCACAGTCCGGCCCGGCTACAGTATTGCCGAAGGAATCTGCTGCATGATCCAGCGATTGACGTCCGCCAGCACGACCGCTGGCAAGTCGGTTTCATCGCCTGGATACTGCCGCAAATCGACGTCCATCCCGGCGATGTGAAGCTGTTTCAGTTGTCGGCACAAATCATCCTCGTCCAGCCGGCCGGCATCGCGCAAATGATGCCACAAAACG